>NZ_JBHIRL010000007.1:0-115359 GCF_042197145.1 Bartonella sp. AA56HLJMS
ATAGCAAAACAACGCCATGGTCCGACAGGAATCGTTCCCCTTGCCTTTCAATCCGATTTTACACGCTTTAGTGATTTGGAAAAATAGGAGCAGAAAAATGCGTTAAAGAGAGCTTTAAATACCCTTTGAAAAGCATTTGAAGACCCTTTGAGAACCCCTTAAAAACTCTTTGAGAAAAAATAAATTGGTACAAAACCTAGTGGCAAAATATACAAAACCCGCTGGCAAGCTACAACAAAACCTGCTGGCAAGCTACAGTAAGCTACACACACAACAAAAAAATAATGGTAGCGGAGGAGGGATTTGAACCCCCGACACAAGGATTATGATTCCTCTGCTCTAACCTACTGAGCTACTCCGCCAAAATAAGCAATCATAATTGTCAATAATTACATCTTTTGCGGATATAAGGGGTAGAATAGTAAGATGTCAAGCATCGTTTTTAAGCTTTTCTCTTGTCATTCTATTTTATCCTCGATATGTAAAAGTGTAATTTTCATATGATAAAGTAAGGTAAGGCATGAAAATGGTGCCACGTGTAGCGGTTTTAGGATGCGGTCATTGGGGTGAAAATCATATACGGACACTCCACTCTCTCGGGGCTTTAGCAGCAGTTTCTGATATTGATAATGATCGTGCTGCTAGTTTTGCAACACTGTATGGTGTAGAGGTTGTTACACCAGATGATCTTTTTACTCATCGAGATATTGATGCGCTGGTATTAGCGTTGCCGCCACAATTGCATACGCAAAATGTGCTCCGTGCTGTTAAAAATGGTAAAGATGTTTTGGTGGAAAAACCAATAGCCTTGAATGTTTCTGATGCTAAACGCCAAGTTCAGGAGGCTGAGGCCTATGAGCGAGTTTTTATGGTGGGCCATATTTTGCGTTTTCATCCAGCTTTTGAAAAAATGTGTGAATTGGTGAAAAACGGAGATGTGGGAGATGTGCGATATATTTATTCTCATAGATTAGGCTTTGGAAAATTTCACACACACAGTGATGCTTTATGGGATCTTGCCCCTCATGATCTTTCAATGATTTTGGCGTTGACAGGATGTGAACCTTCCGAAATTCGCGGTGAGGGGGCTGCTGTCGTTGATCAGATTTCTGATTTTTCTCATATTCATATGATTTTTCCAAATGGTGTGCGTAGTCATCTTTTTACTTCACGCTTGAGTTCTTATCGTGAGAGGCGTTTAATTGTTGTTGGAACAAAGGCTATACTCGTTTTTGATGATATGGAACCGTGGAGTCGTAAATTGGCAATGCACCATTTTGCCGTTTGGAAAGAAAATCAAGAGTGGGCTTTTAGCATGGATGAGCTGAATTACATTGATGTTTGTGAAGATTTGCCGCTTACTTGCGAATTACGGCATTTCCTTCATTGTATTGAAACGCGTCAATCACCTCGTACAAATGGTGATGATGCTATTGCGGTTTTACGGATTTTAACAGCTGCTGATGTCAATTATAATAGATAAAAGAGATAGGTAGCGCTTTTGCATTCTTGTGATGATCAATGGAGTTAATATGCAATTCATCGACCTTGGGGCGCAGCGTGCGCGTATTGAAGATAAAATTAATTCTGCAATTGCGCATGTAGTCGCTAGTGGTAAGTATATTTTGGGGCCAAAAGTAACAGAATTTGAAGAGAAATTGGCAGAATATCTTGGCGTTAAACATGTGATTGCATGTGCTAATGGAACAGATGCTTTGAAGATGCCTCTTATGGCTAAAAATATTGGTCCAGGCGATGCTGTTTTTTGTCCTAGTTTTACATTTTCAGCAACGGCTGAAGTGGTTGCTTTGGTGGGGGCTAAACCTGTTTTTGTTGATGTTTTACCTGATACATTCAATATTGATGTTGAAAAACTTTCTCACGCTATCGAAATGGTAAAAAAAGAGGGACGTCTAAAGCCAAAAGCTATTATTGCCGTTGATTTATTTGGACTTTCTGCTGATTATGTGCAAATTGCTCAAGTGGCTGCAAAGGAAAATCTTTTTGTAATTGAAGATGCTGCTCAATCTATGGGGGGGAGAAGCGGTAATACTATGTGTGGTGCTTTTGGTGATGTGGCTGCTACAAGTTTTTATCCTGCAAAACCATTAGGATGTTATGGCGATGGAGGCGCTATGATGACCAATGATGATCATTTTGCAGAACTTTTACGCTCTATTTTGTTTCATGGTAAAGGTGAAACGCAATATGACAATGTACGTATTGGTATGAATTCGCGCCTAGATAGCATTCAGGCTGCAATTTTACTAGAAAAGTTTGCGATTTTTGAAGATGAAATGGAAAAGCGTGTGGAAATTGCTCAACGCTATTCCAATGGCTTAAGAGATATTGTTACAGTTCCAGAAATAGGAGAAAATATTCGTTCTGCTTATGCACAATATACGATTAAGGTAAAAGAGCGGGATAAATTAAAAGATTTTTTACAAAAAAATTCTGTCCCTACAATGATTTATTATAAAACTCCTTTACATCAACAGCCAGCTTATAAACACTTCCCTTATGTAAAAGATTCCCTTTCTGTTTCAGAGTCTTTAGGAGAGTGTGTTTTAAGTTTACCAATGCATCCTTACTTGACACAAACGGATCAGGATATGATTATCAAAAAAATAAGAGATTTTTATCACTCTTGAGAGCGTGTTTTTATCCTTAAAATTATGGTCAAAGCTCTATTGGTGATCCATCTTAGAAGGTATTTTTTGTTAAAGTGTGTGGCCAATATTTTGGTATTATTTCCTTTCTAGGACCTATGAAATGTTGTCCTTTAGAGCGGTGATATGATTAGAAAGTGAAGCTTCTAGACAAGAAGATATTTTTTAACAGAACGGTATGGGCTAAGAAACTTTGTCCTTTAGCTTAGCAAAAAAGTCACGTTTAGTAAAAAGGATTTGGGTTATGAAAGTTACAATGAACCTTTGTTGATTTTACTCTTCATTTAAGGTGTTTTAAAAGATAACTTATTTAACAGGGCTTTTGGAGAGAAAAGTTATTTTTTGGCGAATACGTGATGCTAGGTCATTTTTTCTTTTGGATTTTTGAATCAATGTGTTGATGGGTGATGTATTCCCCTCTTGTAGTGCTATGTGAGCTGCCAATGTTGCTGCAAGTTCTTTTGTTTCTTCTCGGAGTTCTTCTAGCAATTGCTGGTTAGCGGTCGTGTCCAGCTCATGAGCTTGGATTTTTTGTAAGCGTTGCTGATAGTGTGCGACTTTTTCACGCATCATTTGTCTTTCCTTTGGAAGTGTGTAGTGTGGCGATATTTTGTTTGATTGCTATCGCTTCTTTGGTGAGAGTATCTTTTGTGGGGAGGCATAGCCGATAAAATTGTTCTGTTACTTGGCTCAGTTGTATTTTTTGTTGGACATATTTTTTTTGCAAAAATTCGTACTTTTGTTGGTTGTTTGCTAATTCTACAGCATGTTGTGCACGAAGAAAATCGTGATTTGCTTCTATTTCCGCGAGTGATAATGGCATTTTCGCACAAACATCTTTATACGCAAAATGAACGGCTTTACGCCAAATAAAAGGAGATAAAAGCACCAGTAACCAGGAAGTGAAAGCAACTCCAAGTATAAAAAAAAGAAATGATTGAATAAGCATAATACCCCTTTTCAAATAAGAAACCGTTTAAAACGGATTCCATGTCGGTCTATGTGTTAATTTTAAATATCCTATATTGATACCAAGGCGTGCGCCGACTCCTGTACGTATTGGGATTAACAAGGTATTATGGTATTTTAGGACATGAAAACCAACACCTGCAATTAAATAGGCCGAACCTGAAATACCACCATAGCGTCTCCATAAATTATTTATGCCATTAAGATTGTAAACTAAGATCATTAAACGGGAGCCTTGGCCGCCAAAATCCCATCCTACTGAGGGACCTTGCCAAAAAACTTTATGTTGACCATAGCTTTTGGTAAAAACCATTCCTTCGCCATAGGTTAATCCAGCAAAAAAGGCACCAGAAGCTTCTTCTCCTAAAATATAGGCATTGGGATAACCGTATTTTGAAAAAATATTTTGAATTGCAACAGCCAGACCACTGGCTGTTTTTCCAAAAAAAATATGACCAGAATCAATAATTTCTTGGAGTGAATAATGAGGTTCGTTTTGCTCTATTGGTTTTAGTCGAGCTTGTGTAGTGTTTATGGTGATGAATAAAAGGAAGATTAAAGATATAATATTTTTGTACCAGTATTTGAGCAGAGAGAGAGCCATGGAGTTTTCTCCTTTTATTAGTGATAAACAAAAAGATAATATTAGAATTTTCATTCTATTCAAATAAAAAATAAGATATAAGGTTATTTAAATTCTTGAATTTATTTCTGAATTTTTTAGCATGATTGTTAATGTTTCCTATTATGCATCAGATGTTAAGAGTTTTTCTTTAAAATAAAGTTTGTTTTTTTGAATCTAGGAGTTTTCAATCATTATGACGTTAGATATTTCTTTGAAGCCTATGGATCTTGCTGCTTTGCTTTGTAGTCGTATTTGCCATGATTTGATTTCACCTGTGGGGGCTATTCAAAATGCAATGGAGCTTTATGATGAAGGAGGAGCTGAAGAAGATGCTTTACAATTGGTGCGTTTATCCGTTGCGAGTGCTGCTGCACGTCTACAATTTGCGCGATTGGCTTTTGGTTTTGCTGGTGCAAGTGGAGGACAAATAGATACACGGGCTGCAGAGCAGGTTGCTCAACAATATATGAAAGAAGAAAAAGCAACTTTAAAATGGCAAGCTTCTTCTTTATTGTTAGAAAAAGATGAAGTTAAACTTTTGCTTAATTTATTATTGATTGCAAACGCAACAGTTTCTCGTGGTGGTGAAATTGTTGTTATTATTTTGCAAGAAGAAAATAAACGTTCTTTTCGATTTGAGGTTTTCGGTAGAACTCTCCGTATACCCCCTCATTTTCTTGCGTTATTTCGTGGAGAAGTTCAAGAAGAGCTTATTGATGCACATGTCATCCAATTTTATTACACAATGTTACTTGCTCAGATGACAGAGATGAAAATAAATATTGATGAAAGTGATGGTTGTATTGTTTTAGAAAGTGTAAAAAAGCTTTGAATAAGAGAGAAGCGCTTAAGCTGTGTTGGGAAAAGTGGCTTCGATTGAACTTATGAGCGATAAGGTTATATGTGTAAATTGGGTGTGGTTACTTCTTAAGCTTTAAGCGCTTTCTATATGAGATTTTTAGTGCGCGAGTTCTCTACTTTTAATAGAGAAAAGATCCCGGAAAAAAATCTCGGCCCGCTACACTCCGAGATTTTACAATGTGCATGTTCACTGCTTAAGCGGTTTTTCGTACGTTCTCTTCAACTGGATCACGTAATACATAACCACGTCCCCAAACTGTATCAATGTAATTTACACTGGAAGAGACTGCTTCCAATTTTTTCCGCAATTTACAAATAAAAACATCGATAATCTTTAGTTCTGGTTCATCCATTCCACCATAGAGATGATTGAGAAACATTTCCTTGGTAAGGGTGGTACCTTTGCGTAAAGAGAGAAGCTCTAACATTTGGTATTCTTTACCGGTTAAGTGAACAGGGCGCCCTGCAACTTCGACAGTTTTTGTGTCAAGGTTAACGGTGAGATCTCCGGTAACAATAACCGATTGTGCATGTCCTTTTGAACGACGAACAACTGCATGGATACGTGCAATGAGCTCATCCTTATGAAAAGGCTTCGTCATATAGTCGTCTGCTCCAAAGCCAAAACCACGAACCTTGTCTTCAATGGCATTCATACCAGAAAGGATTAGGACAGGAGTTTTTATTTTTGCCAACCTTAGAGTCCGCAAGACATCATACCCTGACATGTCAGGCAAATTCAGATCAAGCAAAATGATATCATAATCATAGAGTTTTCCTAAATCGATACCTTCTTCACCCAGATCAGTGATATAAACATTAAAGTTTGCCGACTTTAACATCAACTCAATGCTTTGAGTAACTGCTCTATCATCTTCAATTAATAATACGCGCATTTTAGATCCCTCACTTTGCTCCTTCACGAATCATAAGGAGCATTTCTATTTTATATCAGTTAGCAAAACCACTGTTATAAAAACAATTCATTAAATCAAACACTTATAAAAAAGCGTTTATGAACATTTCAGTAGTACGCGTAACAATCACTACTAAATTCCCCACTATCCATGATAGTGGTTAACAAAATATTTTTATTTTTGAAAGAGGCTACAAAATTATTTTAGAAAAATCCTATATTTTTTAACATAATAAAAAAGGAGAGCTTTTTCTATAAACTTTAACTTAAAAAAATTTGTAAAAGAGCTTTATAAATTACTTTTTTACAATTTCAGTGTTTATTTACTGAGCTTTAAACCTCTTCAGTTTATAATGGGGGAAAAGTTAAAGAAATAGTTATTGCTCTTTAAAGCAGATTGTATTTTCAGATGCTTTAATGCAAGGCAAAAATTATTATAATTTCAAGTTAATAGACTGTTTTTGTCGGATAGATATATAACTAAAAGATATTTATTGGGTGTGAATGCGAGTTTTGAGTTGGCGCAATCAAGGAGTAGTGAGTATGAAGCCACGAGAAAATATGGTGCGATTGAGGATGTTTCAAGTGCGTGGAAAGCGCCGTGAAATTGCACAGCTTGAGATGATGATCGCAGAATTTGAACGAATGGTGTTAGAGTTGGAAGCACAGATTACTCATGAAGAACATAAATCTGGAAACAATGATGTTCACCATTTTGCTTATTCTGCTTTTGCGCGTGCAGCGCGGCAAAGACGTGATAATCTGATCAATTCAATTCGTGATTTAGAACTTCAAAAAACAAATGCTGAAATTGCTCTCCATGAAGCTAATACAGAGCTGCAACGTGCACAGCTTTTGGAAGCACGAGAAAAGAAGATTGCTGCGGATGATAAGGATATTTTGATTCAATCTAATTCAATGGTTGGCTAATTTAATGGCTGGATGATAAAAGCAATTATTGAAAAATCCATTCTTTCAGGTTTATCTTTTGGATATAGTATAAAACAGCCAAACTTTTATCAAGTTTGGCTGTTTTATAGATTGCTTTATGTTATTAATCAATGGCAACTTAATGCCTGTAGTGTTGAATCTTGGTCGTTCGTAATCCCGCTAAACCGTGTTCATCGATTAAACTTTGCCATGAAAGAAATTCTTCTACAGTCAAAGTATAACGGTGGCATGCTTCGTCAAGACTTAACAATCCACCTCTGACAGCCGCAACAACTTCAGCTTTGCGACGAATCACCCAGCGCCGTGTTGTTTGCGGCGGTAGGTCGGCAATTGTAAGCGGACTTCCATCTGGCCCAATAACATATTTCATTTGTGTTTTTATCAAGTTGCTCATTCGTATCCTCTACCTTTAGTCAAGGACTTGATTCGTTTATAGAGCATGAAATTTAAAAAAGAGCTAAAAGCGCTGAAAGAAAAAATTAATAAAGTGATTGGGTATGTAAAAAGAAGCTCAAGTTGAAGTGTGTAGAAGAGATTCTTGCAATATTTTACTGGATTTTTCAAAAGAGAAAAAAGGTTTTCTCCTAAACGATTACCATTATGCCTTATTTCCATCATTCTTTTTTTGTTTGCAGCAGCTTTTAAGAAAGTAATGCCTATGGTTGTGGAAAGGATAAAAAAATAATATAAAGACAATCAATCGTGTAAAAGTGCTAAAGAGCGTGCATCAAAATGTCAACATATGGCTAGCCATTAAACAGAGCATTAAATAGAGAATGAATACATGTTTTTAAACAGTCTTGATTTACCAGGACAACCTGAGGATTATCGCATTGTTGTTGCAATGTCGGGGGGGGTTGATTCATCGGTTGTTGCAGGTCTTTTGAAAAAGGAAGGGTATAATGTTATTGGCATTACGTTGCAGCTTTATGATCATGGGGAAGCAACGCATCGGGTGGGGGCGTGTTGTGCAGGACAAGATATTGAGGATGCACGCCGCGTTGCAGAAACATTAGGAATACCGCATTATGTTCTTGATTATGAAAAGCGCTTTCGCGAAGCTGTTATTGATCCTTTTGCAGAAAGTTATGCTCATGGAGAGACCCCAGTACCATGTATTGCATGTAATCAAACGGTTAAGTTTGCTGATTTATTAGCAACGGCACGCGAATTGGGGGCGGATGCTTTGGCTACGGGACATTATATTCGTTCGCGTTCCAACGGAGCGCATCGAGCACTCTTTCGTCCTCTCGATAATGATCGTGATCAGAGTTATTTTCTCTTTGCAACGACACAAGAACAGATTGATTATTTGCGTTTTCCACTTGGTGACCTTCCAAAATCCCGCGTTCGTGAAATGGCAGCAGAAATGGGCTTTGTGGTTGCCAATAAGCATGATAGTCAGGATATTTGTTTTGTTCCACAAGGAAAATATTCAGATGTTATCGCAAAACTGCGTCCAGAAGCAGCTAATCCTGGCGTTATTGTCCATATTGATGGAAAGATTTTAGGTAAACATTCGGGAATTGTTAATTATACGGTTGGTCAACGTCGTGGTATTGGGGTGTCAACGGGTGAAGCGCTTTATGTAGTTTATCTCGATGTGGAAAATGCACGTGTTATTGTTGGACCGCGTGAAATGTTAGAAACGCATAAGCTTTTTTTACGTGATGTGAATTGGCTTGGTGATGAGTCGTTAGATAATTTCCCTTCTCAAGGTATTGAGGTGGCTGTAAAGGTGCGTTCAACGCGTCCTCCTCACCTTGCGCGCTTACATTATAAAGAAGGTATGTTTTCTGTTGATTTATTGGAATGTGAAAATGGTGTGGCACCAGGGCAAGCTTGCGTTCTTTATGATGGAAATGGTCATGAGGCGCGTATTCTTGGGGGAGGATTTGTAACACATTCAGAACGTGCAGCTGATACTGAAATGATGTTGAAGCGCGTTTTATGCAATCTCGAAACAAAAGATCCTGTTTCCTCAGAACTAAAAACAACAGCTTTATAAAGCATAGTAGATTGATTTATAATGATATTTTTTAATCTTAAACTTGAATGAGAGACTTCCGGAAGATTTTCTCATTGAAAGTTTGTTTTATGATTGAATCCATCAAAATTATATCTTCTGCACGTCATAAGCGGGGTTAGGGTGTGGAAAGTGATGAAAAAAATGTAAAAATGTTTTTTATCAATGCTTTCAAAGGCTAGGGAACGGCAATATTATTGGAGACTGGTAGATAACATACAACATTAGGTATGTTCTATAACTTGAAGTGTTATCATCTTTAGTGGTCAAAGTTGGTAAAATGAGCAAGTGCAATACCTGAGGCTGTGGCAACATTAAGGCTGTCAAAACCGTCAGTCATGGGAATACGTAAGGTGTTTGATTGTTTTAGTATGTGGAGTGGTAAGCCATCGCCTTCTGTTCCAAAAATAAGTGCTATTCTTTTGCTTTTGTTGGCTTGTTTGAGAGTGTGTGAGGCAGAAGGGGAGAGTGCATAAAGATGAAAGTTTTCATCGTTTAGAGCAGCTATAATGTCATCTATATCAGCGTTTTGCGTATAGGGTACTTTTAAAGCAGCGCCGGCAGAAACTCTTATTGATTTGCGATAAAGTGGATCGCATGAGGTTTTGTCGACAATAATGCCATTACTGGCAAAGGCTGCTGCATTACGAAAAATTGATCCCATATTATCGTGATTCGAGATACCACATAAAACAAGAATCAAAGCTTTTTCTGGAAGATATTGTAAAAAACTTTGTAAGGATGGCAGTATTTTGCGTTTACCAATACCCAGAACACCACGATGAACATGGAAGCCGGTGATATTATCCATAACTTTTTGTGGAACGCAATAAATGGGACATAGGGGCTGTGTTTTTTCTAAAAGCGGTAGAAGTCCAGAGAGACGGTTTGCTACGATGAGCAGTGAGATGGCAGAAAACTCTTTCGAATGTAGTAATGCGGACAATGTTACTTTGCCTTCAGCAATAAATTGATGTTGCCGTCCAACAAGATCTTTTTCACGGATATTATGATAGGCTTTTAGGCGTGGATCATCTGTTTCATTGATTGTTATGATATTCAAATGCATGCGAGATTTTTAGTGCTTTTTTCTTATGATTTCCAGATGTTAGAATTTGTTTTATTTAAAAAGAAGAGATAAAAAAATATTTTTTAAAACTTATGGTAGAATTTGTATTGACAATATGCAACCATAGGTATAATGTAAAAATACTGATACGGAATCATATATTTTTTCTCGTATCGGGTGCAGTGTCTTGGGTCCCCGCTATTTCCCAAGTTCTGTATGCCCTTAGTTTTTAAGGGAAAAGAATCTGGGTCCCCAATGCCCAGATTCTTTTTTTTTGAGGGTAATCATTGTTCTTCTTTTTATATCTAAATTTTTCAGTAAATCATATTTTAAAATCCTGTTGACCTGTAAAGTTACTGTAGAGTGCTAAGATATTTTTTCTAAGGTGCAAAGATGGCTTATAGATGGGTTATAATGCACATCATAAGACTGAAAAATAATGCATGATCATGATAGATTTGAGCAAAAACAAGTTTTTCGTTTATGAGAAGTGAGATGGCTTTAAGTTATTCAGAAAACGATTAATAATGAAGGTTATGTGTTTGATTGCTCTTGGGAAAGCTCTTTTCTCTATTATTTTCTCTCTTCTTTATTTATTGGTGCTGTTCGTGTAACTGAGCAGTTTGTACGATAATAATGGTGAGCTGAGGCGTTTATTGTATGATGAAGCTTCTGTAATATTGAGGAAAGATCGTCGTTATGCAAAAAGTATAATGATATGGTTGAAAATATTAATTCCCTATTTCGTGAAGAAAAGGATGAGGTTCATGGATGTAAAAATCAATATACAAAGCTTAACTTTATACTCTATTTTTATTGCGTGTATTGTTTTTGCTTTGAAATATTGGGCATATCACATCACAGGTTCGGTTGCACTTTATTCTGATGCATTGGAATCAATCGTTAATATCCTTGCGTCATTGGCAGCATGGTGGGCTGTTAAAGTGAGTATGAAGCCAGCAGATCATGATCATCCCTTTGGGCATCATAAAGCGGAATATTTTTCCGCAATTCTTGAAGGGGTACTCATTATTATTGCGGCAATTGTTATTTTAAGAGAAGCATGGATAGCTCTTTCTACCGTTAAATTGTTGCAGAAACCTGGAATATGGCTTGTTATTCATCTTATTGCAACTGTCATAAACTGTATGTGGGGAATGGTTCTTATTGGGCAGGGAAAACTCCATCGCTCACCGGCTCTTAAAGCTGATGGAGTACATTTTATAACTGATGTTTTTACGTCGCTTGCAATTTTAATTGGTTTAATTGCCGGTTTTGTCGGAGGATGGGGAGCTTTAGATCCAATTTTAGCGATAATCGTTGCCGTTAATATTCTCTTACAGGGCTGGAAGGTGATTAGAAATGCTGTTCAGGGATTAATGGATGTTGGTGTTGAATTGAATGAAAGCATGCGGATTCGTGAGCTGATTTCTGCAAATGCATCGGGTGCGCTTGAGGTCCATGATTTGCGGACGCGTGTTGCTGGGAGGGTTACTTTTATAGAGTTTCATTTGGTTGTGCCTGCTATAATGCCGGTAGGTGAAGCACATAAAATTTGTGATAAAATCGAAGCTGTTCTTCAAAAAGAATTTGATAATGTGCGTATTTCTATTCATGTCGAGCCTGAAGATGAGGCAAAATTGCCTCCCGGTACAACGGTGATCCCTTTTATATAAAAAGATTTTTTCAAATGGGTTGTCATGTTACGAACATTAATTTTTTACGGTGTGGCAACTCATATCTCTTGAAAATACGATGATGCTCTTTTGTTGATTGTATTTTTGCATCAATAAAGGGGAAGATTAAACAGAGTCTCTTAAGGCAAGATTTATTCTGTTATCGTACACTGTCATTTAAGGTGTGGTGAGATAAGACCTATAAAATTTGATCTCTTAAGCATTTTTTGAGTGCGCGGTCAATGCCGAGCAGTAAGGCTTGCTGGTGGCGTTTAATTGAATTACATGAAATGGTTATCCGCTGAAATTGGCTTAAGAAGATGTATTGTTTACGGGGCTGTCAAGAATAGATCTCTTGTTTTTGAGGGCGAGAGGAAATAGAGCTTAATTATAAATTTTATATAAAATACTTTGTGAGACAATAATCATAACGTACCTTATTTTACTTATGCTTGCAAAAAAATATTTTTTATATTCATAAAGATTAGAATGGCGGTGGTCTATAGATAATTCTTAGCTCGAGCATATGAAAAGAAAGTATGATACAAGAAATAACAGAGTTTTGCTTGCCTTCAGCCTTCAGTCAGTAAAGGTAATTATAACCGCCATTCTTCAAATATGATTTTATCCGTGTAGATTATACAAAGTTAGACGTTTATCTGAATAGCTTCAGTATATCTATTAAGAATAGAAAAGCTATTTCATATCGCTATGATGTTATTCAAGGGCTCTTAAAACGACGATTCCTGGTGTTTTTGCAACATAATCCATAAAAGGGGTATCGACGACTTTTTCATTTTCTTTGTGTGAAGGAGCATGTCGTAACATCGGCCCTTTATCTGTCATGATAAAGAAACTCACATGTGTTACATCCAATCCAGCAAGTTTTGCATAAATACCAATGAAATCCCCTGATTTTAAACGGCTTATAACCTCTTCATTAATAAAGTTACTTGGAATATACGTTATTGTGCGTTTCACAACTGGAAGTCCAGGAAGATAGCTTTCACCATCAGCTTTTTTGTTGAGATATTTTTCTATTTTTACCGCATGGGGACTTATTTCAGCGGTAATATCAGTGGCGAGTTTATATTCTCGATAAGCCCAATCCGTAAAAAAATGTTTCCGATTTAAAAAATCAACATTACCGTTAATATAACGCGTTTTTATGACGTTATTTATGAATTCTGTTTGGGATGTTGATTTGCGCAATGCTTCAACATAATCCATACAAGTGAAGTTATCTAAGCTTCTAAAATCAATAATCAGTTTTTCTGGTGTATTTTCTGAGCCATGTAACATATTAGCTTTGTAAGGTGTTCCTAAAAAAGCTTCAGAAAGAAAGTCAATCACGGCTCCTTTTTCGTGATCATTTATTTCTGAACGCTTTTTGAGAAGAGCATTTAATTTATTTAAAGTATAGGGATCTAGCTCTACGCTGGTTGTTTGTTGTGTTTCTATTTTATTTTCTATCCCCCCCTCTTGTGAATAAGAATTTTGGACATCACGTCCTATCACTAGCATTAAAGTGAGAATTAATAGGGATATTTTTTGCATTTTACACACCATTTTTAAATTTAACAATTCACGGACAACACGTACTAAAAGAACTGTTTTCTCATGCTTATTAGATTTTAATGTAGTAATAACATATAATATTGATTGATTCAATAAATATAATCAGTTTTTACAGTATTAATATATTTTACGATGATTATTAAATATTTAAATTATTATATGGCATTGATTTATCTAATAGAGTTGATGTTTTAAAAATTAGCAGTATGATAAGTTGTAATAATGTATTATAAAATTATTTTGATATTCTATGTCTTACGAGGAATTGTTAATGATTTATTCTCATAAGTATTTTTTTCAATTAATATAAAATATATTTTTTATATTTTGATAATGATATATCAAGTAAAAAATAATTTTATATTTTTATCTTGACTCTTTTTGTAATTTTTAATTTGTTATTATTTTATATATGAAAATTATACAGCATAGAATACTTTTAAAAGGAAAAGGGAGTTAAAAGAGAGCGGGGGAGTCATTGTATGCGTAAAATAGTGTGTATGTTATGCAAGACCAAATGCTCAATCCGAAATTTGTTCAGCGTGGGCTCATTTTAGTGTTCATCACTTTATTGTTAGATATTCTTTGTATTGCGATCATTTGTCCTGTTTTGCCTGAATATTTTTCTCAATTAACTGGAAAAGAGGTCAGTACATCTTTTGTAGAAAGAGGAAAATTACTTGCAGCTTATTCAGTGATGCAGTTTTTGTTTGCTCCTGTTATTGGCAATCTCTCTGATCGTTATGGTCGTCGTCCTATTTTGCTTCTCTCTATTATTTGCTTTGCTCTTGATAATCTCATATGTGCTATAGCATGGAGCTATTCTATGTTATTTATCGGGCGTCTTTTGTCAGGGATAAGTGGCGCTAGTTTTGCAACTTGTACAGCTTATCTTGCGGATATATCTGATGATAAAACCCGTACACGCAATTTTGGTCTGTTAGGCATTGCATCCGCATTGGGGGTTATTTTAGGATCGTTTATTGGTGGTTTTTTAGGTCAGTTTGGTCCGCGTATTCCGTTTTATTTTGCTGTTGGTGTTTCACTCATTAATTTTATTTTTTCTTGGGTTATGCTTCCAGAAACCCTTTCTTTATGGAATAGGCGCTTTTTTGATATTAAGCGGGCAAATCCCTTAGGTGCTTTTTGGCATCTGAAACAATACCCGATGGTTCTTTGGGTGTTATTGGTCTTTTTTCTTTATTGGTTTGCGGAATCTGTATGGTTAAGCATTTGGGCTTTCATTGCAAAAGAACGCTATGATTGGAGTTCTTTTTCTATTGGACTCTCCTATAGTGTTTTTGGGATAGGCCAATTTATTGTAGTCGCTCTCATTTTGCCTTATTTTTCTAAACGATGGAGTGATTGGCATATTGTTATAGTAGGGCTTTTGTTTGCCTCTGTTGCTATGCTGGGTTATACATTTGCGACGCAGGGGTGGATGGTTTATATGGTTTGTGTGTGTACTATGCTTGAGTATCTTGTTCATGCACCTATACGTGCTATTGCTTCAGCGCAGGTACCGACAAATGTACAAGGAGAACTGCAAGGAGCGATGACATCTGTTATTTCGTTGAGTTTAACATTTGGTTCTGTTTTTTATGTGTTTCTTTTTGAATGTTTTACAGATAAAAATGCACTGTTTTATTTTTCTGGAGCTCCTTTTGTTGGAGGCTTTTTTCTTCTTGTTGTTGCGACAGTTATTTTTGTCTTGCGGGTACGTTAATTTGTTGAGAGGGGCTGGTACGTACTATTTTGCTAGAGAATGCACAAGATAAACAAAATGTATCATTTTATAGGCAGAAAGTTTTTTGTGATATTTGTTTCACAAAGTGTTGTATAGAATATCGATATATCCTTCTCATTTAGTGAAAATAATTTTTTTATTTTGTGATATTGTTTGTATAGGGGAGACTGTATTTTTTCTATTGCTTGCAAATTAATATCCAGTGCTAATGTAGCAGCATATTGAAAAAAAAGATTAAAACGTATCTGAGTTAGATGTATCAGTATTGTATGAACAATTCCAAATTTTATATGGCAAATTGGAAGTAAAATATTGCTTATATTTGTTGGCATCATTTCTGGAATCGAAGAAAACCTCATTTTGGAAGAATATAAAGTTGTAAAATTGAAAAGATGTTTTCTGTTTTGCGATTACTTTTTTATTCGACTTTACAGTTTTCAAAACCATCTACGGCAATATCTTTTAAAAAGTAGAGATTTGTTGCACTGTCTTACACTTTAATTTTTTTATTCTTTAGGAGGGATTATGTTTCTCATGCACAATAGAATGCTTAAAATTATATTGTGAATCAAATGCTTATTTGAATATTAGGCACTTTACTCTTTTTAAAAATGGTTTTTATCGACCCACTTATCTTGCTTGGGGGGAGAAGCCAATGATTTTGATGGATACGACCTTAAGAGGAGAGGAATGAGAAAAATTTAAGCTATTCAGAGCGCTCTTTTTAGTTTCAGAATGATCAATAAGAATATTTATTCAATAAGTTGTAGGTATAAAAATAATATAATTGTGCGTAGGAAGATGATATAATTTAAAGGAGAGAAGCTAAAAGGTGAGGCTTTTTATTTTAAGATATTTTTTTATAATTCATAATGAGATCACTAAAATGCTGAAAGAGGTAGTGGCTATCTTGTGGTCCCGGAGAAGCTTCAGGGTGATATTGAACAGAAAAAACAGGTTTTCCAATGATTCGAATACCACAGTTTGAGCCATCAAAGAGAGAAATATGTGTTTCTTGAACATGTTGTGGTAAAGAGGAAGAATCTACGGCAAAACCGTGATTCATCGATACAATCTCAACTTTTCCAGTGTTAAGGTCTTTAACTGGGTGGTTGGCACCATGATGTCCTTGGTGCATTTTCACGGTCTTTGCACCAACCGTAAGAGCGAGAAGTTGATGACCAAGACATATTCCAAAAATTGGTAAATTATGATCAATTAATGTTTTGATTGTTGGAATGGCATATTGAGCCGTAGCTGCGGGGTCTCCTGGTCCATTAGAAAGAAAAACGCCATCAGGGTTCATTGCCAGAATTTCTTTTGCAGTTGTGTGGGCAGGCACAACAGTAATGCGGGCTTTTTGTGTTGCCATAAGGCGAAGAATATTACGTTTAATACCGTAGTCAATTGCAATGATATGAAGATTGTGCACATTGTTTGTACCGTATCCTTTATTCCAACTCCATGGTTTTTCATCCCATTGCATTGATGATTGAGATGTCACATCTTTCGTAAGGTCAAGATTGACAAGACCTTGCCATTTTTGCGCACGTTTCTTTAAAGAAGGAATATCAAAATTTCCATTAGCATCATGTGCAATGACAGCATTTTGTGCACCTTTTTCACGAATAAGAATTGTGAGTGCACGTGTATCAATACCACAAAGTGCAATAATTTTACGCGTTTTAAGCCATTGATTAAGATTTTCATTGGATCGATAATTTGAGGGATGTGTAATGTCTGCCTTGAAAATAGCGCCAACAGCACCATGACAATTGAGAGGAGAGAGATCTTCAATATCTTCGCTATTTGCCCCTACATTTCCTATATGAGGAAAAGTAAAATTAACGATTTGTTGTGTGTATGACGGGTCGGTGAGGATTTCTTCATAGCCTGTGATGGCGGTGTTAAAACACACTTCAGCTTCAGCGATACCTGTAGCACCTGCTCCTTTGCCTTTAATAACGGTTCCATCTGCTAAGACTAAGAGGGCTGTAGGTTTTTTGATACTCCAAGGGTAGCTGGGTGAAGTCGCTTGTATCATAGTATGTATCCACAATTTATTCTAAAGGTATGATGGCTTATTCTCTGAAAGGTATAATGATCAACTTTACACAAAAATCATACCTTTAACAGATGCTGTGTATATTATTCTGGTAACGTTTCGCTTGAAATAGGCAGTATAAGTACATTCCATGAAGAGGTAAAGTCTTGTTTTAGCTTTTCGAAGATCGAGTCCTTAATTATTTTTTTATTCTCCATTGCAAGATGGATAAAGATTGGTTAAAAGGCATCTTCTTCTTGAACAAAAATTGGATAAATTTATGTTGCGTAACCAGATTGATGGGGCTCTTAGGGCTGCTTTGAAAGCGCAAGATAGTGCGCGTCTTGCTACACTTCGTTTAATGAATGCTGCAGTTAGGGATCGTGATATTCTTTATTATGATGAAGGGAAGCTAGAAGTGGATGATCAGCAGATACAGTCTGTTTTCACTAAAATGCTTCAACAGCGTGAAGAATTGATGCGAGCCTATAAAGAGTCTGGTTGCTTGGAATTGGCAGAGAGAGGACAAGCAGAAATAGAAGTTATTCGTGAATTTCTTCCCTATCAACTTAAGGAGATGGAAGTAGAACAGGTTCTTTGTGAAGCTTTGGCACAAACAAAGGCAGAAAAATTACGCGATATCGGTAAGGTGATGGCATGGCTTAAGGAACGGTATGCGGGGCAAATGAATTTTTCTAAAGTGTGCAATAGTCTTCGTAAGAAATTGCAATAGATCTTGTTAATTCAAGGGGATTGGAAAATATTTTTTATTGTGCGTCGCTTTTGTAAGTCAGTAGGATGTTGATAAATGTCATTTATCTTGTACATACATACTATTATCAAAAAAATAACTTTTTGATATCAACTAAACTTTTTCGGCTCTTATAGAGCAATGAAATATCTTTTATGTATTATATTTTCTGTTCTTCAAAGCTGTTAGACCATTAAAAAACAAAAAGATTATAGAGTTTTTACTTTTTTAAAAAGATCTATTGTCAGCACTGTTAAAAATTTTAAAACAGAATGATTAAGCTAATTGATACAGATTTCCAATTTTGGGGAGTGTATTATTGTTTTTTTGCTGTTTCAAAGCATTTGTTTGATAAAGAGTTACCGTATTTTAGAGTAGTGATTATTCAGCAAAAAATTTAAACGTAGATGGTTTTACCAATATGGTGTGTATCTTTTTAATTCAAGTGCTGATTTTAATGATAAGAAAATCAGAACTTGAAAACGTTTTTTCTAGGGGAGACATTTTTAAGCTGAGTTTATGAAATAAAAAGATCTTTTGAAAAGAAGTCTTTGTTTGTAATGTGTTCTTGAGATGATTTTGAAATTCTTTTCTTTGATTAAATCCCTTATAAGCTATATGAAATCTATAAGTTATGCAGAATAAAATGAGTAACCTCTATTTGTGGGGATACAGTGGTGAATCTGTTAAAAATAGTTCAGTTAGCAACAATGGCTTACCCGTTAACCGCAAACGGGAACGGCGTGCCCATAGCGCACCTTGTTGACCAATATGAATGTAATCGCGGGTTAATTTGTCATTGTTAAATAAATAATGTCCTAAAGGTATAGTTCCCAAATGCATCAAGGCTTGATTGTGTAGGAGGGTTTCTTGTGGAATTACAGTGCGTCCAAGGAGCCAAGGTTTATTATCTCCCATTAATATGACTTCGCGTAGCCAATAACGCGCATTTTCGGGGAGATGCTCTGCTTCTTCTGTTAATTTATCTCGCGTAATAAAACATTCGCGTTGTGGTTGAACTTGGAGGCAGGTACAATATTTCTTTAATCGAAGCGTCATTGAGCCCGATTCCATGAGCCAATCGCGAACATTTTCTGGTATTGGAGGATTTTGATCAGAAAACCACTTTAGAGGTGGTAAGATGGAATCTTCAAGATCAGACATCGCTTTACTCCACAGCTAAAGTCTTATTCCATATGTTATGTTGGGTTAAATAGATAGCTCTATTGTAATACAAGGAGTATAAAAGCAGCAAGATTTTAACAGGAAGATATCAAAGGGAAAATCGAAAGCAAAGGTCTTTAAAAGAAGATATGCAGGAAGTATATATTATAGGATTTTTTCATTTTAAAAAGCAAAATAAAGTATTATGTTTTGTTCAAAGCGCTTTCACAATGCATTACGGAAATTTCTTTATCGCATGAGAGCAATGGGAAAAATGTTTCGTGCTTTAAAATTCGTTTGTAACGCATATAAAGAAGAGCTAAAAATTCATCTATGCAAGATGATATAAAGAGGAAATTTTAAGAGGAACAAAACTTTATTTTATACTTTAGAAAGTGAAGAGATATTCAAATCTTTTGAATTGAGATGTAAAGGAGATCGTATTCTTTATAATAAAGAAGTTTATATTAATGCATATATTTTTGCAAACTCTAAAATATATTATATTATTAAAATTTTGAAATATTACATCACATAATGTGTATTAATTTTATAATAAACTTGCATTAATATTATTAATTTTTACTTATATATTTTTATTATTAAAAATAAATTAAAAAAACACATTATAATTTAATTTTTATATTTATTTTAGATACTATTTTATTTTATAGATTAGAAAAAAATATTTATCATTTTATTCTTGCCGTCTCTCTTTATTTCTTAAGAATGTAAAAAAGCGCTTCGAGTTTTTCGGTAAAAAGGGTATTGTTGATAGAGTGTATAGGTGTTAAGCATTATACGGTAAAATCTTTAATCATCGTTAGTGATTTTTGTAACCTTATGAATTGTTATTACAGTGAGATATGCTGGATTTGCGCACGTGGTACAAAAATCAGTTCGTATTTTGTTAAAATAACGCAACATATCTCTCCTCTGATATGCGTAAGTTTATATAGGTATGAAATGGTGCGTTATAAAGTTCTTTACTGCATTTGGTTTTATAATACGGTGATGGTGTATGCCTAAAATCACAGCTTAAGCATCTCACCATCATATCAAAATTGGTAACAACAAGTTACAGGGGAATATTTTAAACTCTGCTCGTTGTTTCCTAGTTTTGTATTGAATCCCAAAAGGTGTAAAAAATAAATACTCTATGATCGAATTTTTTGTCCTATCCATATAAGAATACAGGCTCCTATAAAACCTGAAATAAGATAGCCAAGCCAACCAGCAAAACTTACACCTAAAAGACTAAAAAGAAAGCTTGCTAGTGCAGCGCCAATAATCCCTAAGATAATATTTAACAATATTCCTGTTTGGCTTTTCATAATATACTGTGCTGCCCAACCTGCAATCCCGCCGATAATAATAGCAGCAATCCAACCGATGTTTGCATTTTCCATGATACCCTCCTTTGCCTGAATTTAAATTGTAACTAGAGTAAACTTTGTAAAAATCAAGGTTTATTCCTTTTTTAACCAGTGGAAAGGATATTTCTTTTAGATATTTTACTTATTACTTTCCTTTATATAAAAATAATATTCACATTTATATCATAATAATACTTAATAAGTATAAATATACAACATATTTTAATTTATAAATAAATTAATTAATTGATAAATATGAATAAAAGAAGAAAATATTAGTAGAAATGTTCTAAGAACTCATAAAGTGTATTTATAAGCTTTTTAAATCTCTCTCTTAAATTAAAAAAACAATTGTGATTAAAGCAATAAGTAAAATGGATATTTAAAAGTTTGGAGCTTGCCAATTGATATCAATGATGTTTGAAATGAAAACTGTTTCGTTGATACGTTATAGCATGGCTGTATAGGTTGAACCTCTACCAATCTTGATATAAATGTTGCATTTTTGTGGGGTTTTGTATTTCTTATAGAGTATTTCTGTTTCGCTGCTACTGTGAAGCGGTTCCCTTTTTACAAGGCGGGTTTAGGTTGGAACTATCATACTCTTGACCTACTCTTTATGTGTTTAACAGTCTTGGCTTTGAGATGGTTAGGCATTTTTACATCTTTCTTCAAGAGTTCTATTCTACATGCTGCTTTGTTTGTAATGTGCAAGCAAATGACTTTGAGCAAATCATCATGAATAGATTTTAAATGAAAGAAACTTACGATGAAGAAAGCTCATTTAAATTGTCGAATAATAAGATATTATTGATTAGATCAATATCTTGACCATATTCAAAATTGAATAATCGATGTGATGTGTGTTTTATTCAAGTTATTTGAAAAGTTTAAGTTTTTTCTGCTTGTTCTTCAGCAGGGTTGCGTAGACGAGAACTTTGAAGAAGTCCCTGTTCTTCTAAAATGGGGTAGATCATTGAGGTCAAAAGAGAGTTGATTTGTTTAAGGTCGCGTACAGTGTCGAGATGAAGACTGGATGATTCTACATTTTTGAGATCCCCTTCACGCAGACGTTTAAAATGTTTTAAACTCATCTCTTTTTCTAAGTTTCGTAGCTGATCTTTTTTTTGTACCAATAGGTGTGCAGTGTGTGTATCACGTGAGACGAGAACGTTAAATGCTATATGCGCGTTGGCTAGTACAATGGCGTGGAAACGAAGGAGGTCACTCCAGCCCTCGCTGCTGAACTGTAAACCTTTTTGTTGTTTCTTTTTAACCAGCATCAACATATTATGAATAATGATATCGCCTGCTTGGTCTAATTTTATACAGGCGCCTAGAAGTTCTTGCGTTTGAAGAGCTTCTTCGTCAGATAATTTTTGTCCCGCTAATCGGGCAAGATAAAGTTTGATGGCGATATGTTTTTTGTCCAATATGGTGTTGAGTTGGTTGAGTTCACGAATAATATTGGGATCAGGCTTTTCATAAAGTCCCATAATTTTTTCTAGCATGATGTCTACAAGATCACAAATATGAATGACTTCACGCATGACATTCGAGAGGGCGAGAGTTGGGCGATCAAGAACACTGTCATCAAGAGCTGTTTGATCGGATAAATTGAGCGTTTTGTCGGCTTGCATTTTTTTTGCACTTATATTCACGATCTGAGTGGTTAATTTTAAAACCCATTTTGAAAGAGGTATTCCAGCAAGGAGAATGAAAACATTAAAAATGATATGGGCGTTGATCACTTGAGTAGGGGCGTTATTGCCAAGCCATGTGATGGGAGGGTGAAAGGAGAGAAATAAGATAAGTATAAGGATTGACCCTGCCCCACGCATGAGTAAATTTCCTAAGGGAACGAGGCGGGTATTAGGAGAGGCGTTGCGCGTTAAAAGTGGTGCTATAAGAGAAGAGCCAAAGTTGACACCAAGAACCATGACAACACAGAGTTGCGTATGGATAAGATCGTAGTTGGCAAAATTGACCAGCAAAATGATTCCTGCAATGGATGAATGTAAGAGGTAGGTTAAGCCAGCAGCCAACAAAAAAGTGGAAATAGGATCGGTTGAAAGATAACGAATGATGCTAGGTAAAATTTCGCTTTCACGTAAAGGTTCTGTCGCGGTACTTATCATCTCTAAAGATAAAATCAAAAGACCAATACCGATGACAATACGTCCTATTTGACGCCATTCACGTTTTTCTGTTGTCATGAAGATACAAGTGCCAATTAAAAGACACAAGGGTACAACAAGAGTGAGGTCATAGGTGAGAATTTTTACAACGATTGCTGATCCTAATTCTCCTCCACGTACAGCCATAAGTCCTGCTACTCCAGAGACAAAACCAGATTCAACGAAAGAGCCAACGAGGAGTGTTATTGCTGTAGAGCTTTGTAAAATCATTGCTGTAAAAAGTCCAAAACTTACGGCAAACAATGGTTTTGAAACGACGTGGCACATTTTATATTTAAGTCTGTCACCATAAGCGCGTTCAACTCCTGTGCGCACCATGCGTGTGGCCCAAAGAAGTAAAGAAATAGCGCCGGCAAGATGAAGGAGTACCAATGAACCATTCATGATACTTTATTCTTTCTTTGTTGTTGTGAATGTGGTTGCCTCAAATTAATAAATTGAAGTTTATTGTTTTTATTTCACTTTTGCTTTTAATACTTGATTAAAATCATAACCGCTTGGATTTTGAAAAACCTTTAGACCGAAACAGGGCAGAATGGAATAAAGGTGATCAAAGATATCGCCTTGAATTTGTTCATAGTCGATCCAAACGGTGGTGTTCGTAAAGCAATAGATTTCTAAGGGTAAACCATTTTCTGTAGGAGGTAATTGTCGTGCCATATAGGTCATATTAGGGTTGATGTTTAGATGCTGTTGTAGATAAGCAAAAACATAAGCACGAAAAGTTCCAATGTTGGTTAAACGGCGCGTATTGGCTAAGACATCATGATTTTTATCTAATTGAGCATTCCATTGATCAATTTCTGCTACTTTTTGTGTGAAATAATTTTCTAATAAATTAAATCGGGAAAGATATTTTTGTTCTTCTTTTGTGAGAAAATGGATACTTGATTGATCAATAAAAAGAGAGCGTTTGATGCGTCTGCCACCCGATTCTTGCATTCCACGCCAATTTTTAAAAGGGTCGGTCACAAGTTTACGGATAGGAACTGAGGTGATGGTGTTGTCGAAATTTTGAACTTTAACAGTATGCAAGGCAATTTCAATAACATCACCATCGGCACCGAGATTGGGGATTTCAATCCAATCCCCAACACGAACCATATCAGTAGATGAAATTTGAATACCGGCAACGAGAGAAAGAAGCGTATCTTGAAAAATTAACATGAGAACCGCGGCCATTGCACCAAGACCAGAGAAGAGAATAAGAGGGGAACGGTCAATCAATGTAGCGACCATTAAAATTGTTGCAACAGCAAAAAGTGCAATTTTAGCAATTTGAATATAACCTTTTATTGGTTTTAGTCGTGCTGTTGGTCGTTGTTCGTAAAGGATGTTAATGACATTGAGACAGGAAGAAATTGTCAGGACGACAAAGAAGATAATGAAGGCGTTGGCAACATTACTGATGACAGTGCTAAATGCATCGGGCAATGTTGAGATAAAATTAACACCAATTGAAAGAATAAAAGCTGAAATGATATCCGCTATGTATTGAATAGCATTATTAATATCGATCGTTGTATTTTTGGGGAGAAAAGAAGAGAGTTTTTTTGCTCCGTGAATAAGTAATTTTCGTCCTAGAAAGTTCACTAAAAGGGCAGCTATAGTAAGAATAACAAGCCAAGAAATAGCCTCTAACCACGGATATTGAGCAATAAATTCGATCACTTTTTATTCTCCATTTCTAAAAATATATGCAGTTGAGGATTTAAAATTTTACAACTGCTTAAGAGGAAGTATTGGAATTATGCTCTAAAGTCGTTAAATATGCAAAAAAGAATTTTCAAACTCTGTGAGAGATAATGCGTTTTCCGCCCGATTTCCTTAATGAACTGCGTACGAGACTCCCAATTTCAACAGTGATTGGTCAACGGGTGGATTTTGATCCTCGAAAAAGTAAGCCTTCACGGGGAGACTTTTGGTGTTGTTGTCCATTTCATGGTGAAAAAACGCCAAGTTTTCATTGTGATGATCATAAAGGGCGCTATTATTGTTTTGGTTGTGGTGTAAGTGGAGATATTTTTACCTTTTTGTGTGAGCTTGATGGATTGCACTTTTCAGAAAGTGTAGAGCGTTTGGCTGATTTTGCGGGAATGAAACTCCCTATTTTGGATTCACAAAGTCATAAACGTCAACTGGAAAAAGCTGACCTTTATGATGTGATGAAAATTGCTACAGATTTTTTTCAATATAATTTACGCGATAAAGGAGGTACGCAAGCACGTCGTTATCTGGATGCACGTGGTGTTACACCAGAGCTTGTAGAGCGTTTCCGCATTGGTTTTGCACCGGTAAGGCGTACAGCTTTGAAAGAAGCTCTAGGTACACGGGGCATTTCAATAAAGCAAATGGAAGAATGTGGGCTTCTCTCAGTGCATGAGGAGAGCGCGGATTCTTATGACCGATTTAGAAATCGCATTATGTTTCCTATCGAAGATTTGCGTGGACGTGTGGTGGCTTTCGGAGGGCGTGCATTAGAGAAAGAGACACGAGCAAAATATCTCAATAGCCCTGAAACAGTGCTGTTTCATAAAGGAAATATACTTTATAACGCGGCAGCAGCTCGCAAAAATAGTCGCTTTGTTGGCGATGAAAAAATTCATTCACTCCTTGTTGTTGAGGGGTATATGGATGTCATTGCATTGACTAAAGCTGGTTTTGAAGGAGTTGTAGCACCCTTAGGGACAGCATTAACGGAAGCGCAAATTGAGCTTTTATGGCAGATGGGGAAGGAACCTATTTTGTGTTTTGATGGTGATGATGCTGGTTTAAAAGCTGCTTTTCGTGTTGCTGATCGTGTGTTGCCTCTTTTAAAGGCTGGGGTTTGTGTACGCTTTGTTTTGTTGCCACAAGGGAAAGATCCTGATGAAATTGTTTGTGCTGGTGGAGCACAGCTTTTTTCTTCTTTTTTGCAAAAAGCTATTCCTTTGAGTGAGCTTTTATGGTGGCGTGCTACCTATGGAAAGCATTTTGAAATTCCAGAGGCACGAGCAGCGCTAGAAAAACAACTAAAACAACAAATTTTTACGATTAAGGATGAAGATGTCCGTCGTTATTATTTGCAAGATGTAAAAAAACGCCTTTTTGATTTTTTTCGTCCCTCTTTTTCAAAACAAAAGGGGGAAGGGCGATATGGTCAATCTTCACCAAATAGGACCTTTAAAGATCAAACCTTTTCTCTGTTAGCAAATTCTGAAATAGTACGAAATTCTTCGCAATCTATCCCTTTGCGTGAAGCAGTGATTTTACTCACTTTAGCTTACTATCCTGAGTTGTGGTATGAAAATTTTGAAATTCTTTCTGAGTTAGAATTAAAAAATACTCAATTGATAATTTTTCACCAAGCTATGTTGGAAATTCTTGGGGACCAACAGCTTCATGATAAAGAGACGATGGTTGCGTTCTTAGAAAAAAGAGGGCAAAAGGCTCTGTTAGAGCGTATGAAACATCTTGTGCAAAATATTGGTATGCGTATTATTCTTGGTGGAGCCCCTATAGAAGATGCGCGTGCTATATTAAAACAAGCTGTCTACTTGCATCTTCAAGAACACCACCTACATAAGAGGTTACAGGATATTGAAGAGCAACTTGTAGAAAATCCTAAGAGTGAGGTTTTTGATCTGCTTCGTGAGGTAAAAAATGAGCTGGAGCAGATGCAGGCAACAGAAGCGTTAATTGAAGGATTTGGAAGTTGGTTGGATGAAAAAATAGACGGGAATACACAAGATACGATAAAATGATTCGCTTTTTTAATGCGAATCAGTCACTTAAATTTTAGATGAGGAAGTTTATGTGGAGTGACATTTTTATAAAGATGACAATTAAATTTTAGGAAAAGCGGGTAAATTTTAGGAAAAGCGGGAAATTGGTTCTTACGATAGGGTGCAGAGATTATCTCAGAAGGGCTGAGAGGTGTCGGGGAAACTTCTGGAGTTTTCCCGCGTTTTTGTCTGGATGTCAAGTTTGTCTGGATGTCAGGGCGTATACAAAATGTATTCTTTCCAATGGTAATCTCTTAACAGGAAGTATATATGAGTAACTATTGGTAGATTTTAGTGAGAACAAAAAAACTGGTCACATGGAAACTATGGTTACATGGAAACTGTGAAGTGATCGAGTGGAGTTATGGTATGGCAACAAAGGTTAAACAGAAAGATAATGCAGAAGTAACAAACCAAGCGAGTTTGGATAGTCCTCTTCTTGATTTTTCTGATGATGCCATCAAGAAAATGATTAAACTTGCCAAAAAAAATGGTTACGTAACAATGGATGAACTCAATGCAGTTCTTCCTTCTGACGAGGTTACATCCGAACAAATTGAAGATATCTTGGCGATGTTCTCTGAGATGGGGGTTAATGTTGTGGATGATGAGGATGAAGTCGAGTCTGAAAATTATGAAGAAGAAGTTACGGTAGAGGGGGGTGATTTAGTAGAAGCCTCTAGCCACGCAATTGCAACGACAACGAATAAACGCGAAGTAACAGATCGTACGGATGATCCGGTGCGTATGTATTTGCGTGAGATGGGAGCTGTTGAGCTTCTTTCGCGGGAAGGCGAAATTGCCATTGCTAAGCGTATTGAAGCAGGGCGTGAGACAATGATTGCAGGACTTTGTGAGAGTCCTTTGACTTTTCAGGCTCTTATTATCTGGCGTGACGAGTTAAAAGAGCAGCGTATTCTTCTTCGTGAAATTATTGATCTTGAAACGACTTATGCTGGTCCAGAAGCAAAGCAGGCTCCTGTTATTGAGCAAAGTGAAGTTGATAAGACCGTAGAAGAAAAAATGTCTTCTGGTATACGTAATATGGGGGAGAGCGCAGGAGAGAGAAACATTGAAGACGATGATGAAGAGGACGAGGACGATGTTAACTTATCGCTTGCTGCAATGGAAAATGAACTTTGTCCTCAAGTTATGGAAACATTGGACTTTATTGCTCAAACCTATGTAAAATT
Source organism: Bartonella sp. AA56HLJMS (assembly GCF_042197145.1). Classification (NCBI taxonomy): domain Bacteria; kingdom Pseudomonadati; phylum Pseudomonadota; class Alphaproteobacteria; order Hyphomicrobiales; family Bartonellaceae; genus Bartonella; species Bartonella sp. AA56HLJMS. Next base: position 27,578 of record NZ_JBHIRL010000007.1, read on the forward strand.
ACGAAAATTACAAGATCAGCATGTTGAAAGCAGTTTGGCAGAGCGTAAAGAGGGGGCCCTTACATCTTCTCAGAAGAAGAAATATATTCAATTAAAGGGTGAGTTGATTCAAGCGGTAAAATCTCTTTCTTTAAACCAAAATCGTATCGAAGCTTTGGTTGAACAGCTTTATGACATTAATAAGAGATTGATTCATAATGAAGGTAAGCTGAAACGGATTGCCAATAGCTATGGCATTGGCCATGAGGATTTTTTAAAAGAATACCAAGGGCGTGAATTGGACGCAGATTGGATGAATTATATTGCTTCTTTGCCTACACCTGGTTGGAAAGAGTTTTCGGTGCGTGAAGCAAAAGAAATCCAAAAACTGCGAAGTGAGATACAAAATCTTGCGCAAGAAACGGCTATTTCGATTGGTGAATTTCGTCGGATTGTTATGCAGGTGCAGAAAGGTGAACGCGAATCAACAATTGCAAAAAAAGAGATGGTAGAATCTAATTTGCGTCTTGTCATTTCAATTGCAAAAAAATACACCAATCGTGGTTTGCAGTTTCTTGATCTTATTCAAGAGGGCAATATCGGTTTGATGAAGGCTGTGGATAAGTTTGAATATCGGCGCGGCTACAAATTTTCAACTTATGCAACATGGTGGATTCGTCAAGCTATTACACGTTCAATTGCTGATCAGGCACGTACAATTCGTATTCCTGTTCATATGATTGAAACAATTAATAAAATTGTTCGGACCTCGCGTCAGATTCTCCATGAAATTGGACGAGAACCAACACCAGAAGAATTATCTAGCAAGCTTTCTATGCCGTTAGAAAAAGTACGAAAAGTTCTTAAAATTGCAAAAGAACCTATTTCTCTCGAAACGCCTGTTGGTGATGAAGATGATTCCCATTTGGGTGATTTTATTGAGGATAGGAATGCGTTATTACCAATTGATGCAGCTATCCAAGCTAATCTGCGAGATACGACAACACGCGTTCTTGCTTCATTAACACCACGAGAAGAACGTGTTTTGCGGATGCGTTTTGGAATAGGGATGAATACCGATCATACATTGGAAGAAGTGGGACAGCAGTTCTCAGTTACAAGAGAGCGTATTCGTCAAATTGAAGCAAAGGCACTTCGTAAATTGAAACATCCTAGCCGTTCACGAAAATTGCGCAGTTTTCTCGATTCTTAAATAAAGGAATTCGTGTGCATTTTAATAACTTCCTCCTTCTTAATGAAGGGGGAGGTGCGTCACGTTGTACTTGGATGCTTTCTTGAGAAAAACATAGGAAGAATTTGAACAATCTAGAAAGTTTTCGATGTTTAATGTTTTTCTTAGCTTTGGGGCTTTATACTTCTCTGTCTCAGAAGAATAGATATAGGGCAAAGGGTGGTTATGGAGTAGAGAGTAGGGGGGCTTTCAAGAAATGAACGATAAAAACATTACCTTGCGTATAGCGCGGCTCGTTTTTAAGAAATGAGATCTATTAGGAATAAACTTATATTGCAACATACGGACTTTTTGATGAAAAATGTATATTCTTTGCGGAATTTTTCTATCATTTTAGGTGACGCATTTTATTCTTCGTTAAGTTTACAAAGAGATGTTTCAATAGGTTATGTTCATTTATATGCGCTATTTTTGAATATTCTCTTTTTATTCAGATAGCTTTTAAGAACATGGTTTAAAGTATACATTGAGTTAAATCTTTTTAAGAGACAGAAATAGATAAAATTATAGAAATTAAACGTTTCATTTTTTATAGATCGTCTTAATTAAAAAAGGTGTGTCTGAGTTTATGAGTGGAGAACTTCCCTTTTGGAAAGTAAAAAAATTAGAAGAGATTTCCATTTCTGAGTGGGAGAGCCTTTGTGATGGCTGTGGCTGTTGTTGTCTCCATAAAGTTGAGGACGATGATACGGGTGACCTTTATGCAACCAGTATTGCTTGTCGTCTTTTAGATGGGGAAACCTGCAGGTGTCGAGATTATGCTCATCGTAAATCAATTGTACCAGATTGTATATCGCTAGATATTACGACAGTTAAAACAGCGCGTTGGCTTCCAGAAAGTTGTGCTTATAGATTAATTTATGAGGGAAAAGATCTTCATTGGTGGCATCCATTGGTATCAGGAGATTGTCAGACGGTACATACAGCGCGTATTTCTGCACGCGGACAAATAGAGATTTACGAAGACGAATTATTATCTGAGGAAGATTATCTTTATCACATTACTGGTCTTCTACGTGAAGGCCAGTAATATGATTTTTTATACAACTTGTTTGTGACTTAATCGATCGCAAAGACTACAGTGACGCTCACGTTATAATTTAATTCACCACCTGCAAAATTTGTATTTGCGTAGCTTACATCTGCTGCTCTACTCATGAGACGTGGTGTTGGGTGATAGTAATCATCCTTTTCATTGATTTCAATAATTTTTCCTAATTTTAAATCGGCTGCTTGCGCTATCGTTTGCGCTTTTTCAATGGCTTCAGTAATGGCTTTTTTACGTGCTTCTTGATAAAATGGCTTTGTATCTGCGTTGGTAAAAGTAATGCCGTTAACTGAATTAACACCTAGTGTCATCGCTTGATCAAAGATTTTACCAGCATTGGTAAGATCACGAATGCGCACCGTTAAAGAATTTGAAACATGATAGAGTTTTTCATTATTCTTTTTTTCGTGGTGTTTATCAGAGGTCGACTGATAAATGGATAAGCCTGATGTTTGCAAATCATTTGCTTGGATGCCATTGTTTTTAAAAGCGTTTATAATATCATTGATGGATTGATTATTGGAATCTAATGCCTTTTGGGCAGTTTTGTCATAGGTAACAACGGCTAGATTAATAATGGCCATATCCGGTGCTGCTTGACTTTCTCCGATTGCTGTCACTGTAATCGTTGCATTTTTCATTTTATTCTCTTCAGCATAAGCACGTACAGTCAACGATGTGGTTAAGAGTGTAAATGCTAATATAACTGTTTTAACCAGAGAACTCTTCAGTGGTTGAATTTTCTTTTCTATCATATCTATACCTTTATATTTGTCAGTTAATTATTCTCTCATTTTTAAGAGTTTTTGTAAAGAAATTAGAGCACTGAAAAAAAACCAATAGAAAAGAGAAAAAGATGGGTTATAATCTTTGTCAGCTCTTGTATCATAGGGCATTTTAGTTTAGAGAGAAACAACCTATGTGGGGCCTGTAGCTCAATTGGTTAGAGCCAGCGGCTCATAACCGCTTGGTTGGGGGTTCGAGTCCCTCCGGGCCCACCAATAGGGAAATGTACAATAGAAAAATGGATCGTTTATATAAAAGTTTTGAGATTCTACCTTTTTCGTTTTTTATTTATTTTCCTGTTTGTTTTAGAAGCTTTTGGTCGTTGTTTGTTGCAGTTTTTTCTCTCAGTCGCTTTAATATGATGGTATGTTTTCTTAGTCTCATCAAAGAAGTTCTCTCATTTGCAACCTTTTAGCATTTGGATTAACTGATATGGGTCGCTATTTACTTTCTTAATTCATATACTGTTTTGTACTTTTTCTATATGGTGTTCTTCATAAAATAGAAGGCTAAAAGCTTCATTGGATAAGTTTATTTATACTTGTTCTGCAAATAAACAGACCTCAATAAAACCAATTTTAAAGATTGTACCTGTTCAGAACAAATGGCTCAAAAAACATTTAGTGTAAATTTGCTTTTTTCTAAGTGATGTTAATGTCTTTTAGACGTTCGAATAGCATCATTGTGATGAAAGGTTAGTGTATAAGAGAATGTGATCTATGGGCATTCATATGTATCATGGGGGCAACGATGATAACATTTGTTGATATTTTCTTTTTCCCAAGAAAGGAATTCTATTTAATGTCTTGAGAAATATTGTTCATAGTGACGGTAGCGTGTTTTCTGAAAAGAATTTTATTAATTGTTCTTTGAAAAGTCAATTGAGTGATTGTTTCTATCGCTTTGCATCATCCAGATTCTATTGTAATAAGCATTTTATTATTCTGTAAGAAATGTTTTCTATGATATCGGAAAATTTGTTAAAATACCATTTTCTGTTTTTGTGTATTTTTTGCTTAATGTTTAAATTATAGAGTTTTCATGTGATCCGAATTATTATTGAAGAGCAGATGTCTTTTTTGATTTTACTCTGATAAGGAATTGGCAATATTGCGGTAACCCTAGCACTTTTTTGTATTGCTAACATTTTTCTCGGATTGATCGTATAGAGAGTTTTATCTTTATTATGAGTTTTTTCTCTTATGAAAAATTATTGGCAGGGAGGGTGTTTTTTTGGAAAAGTATACTTCTTCTTCAAAGTCATACTTTGAAAATATAATTCTTCATTTGCATAAGGGAATTTTTCTCTTGTTGTAAATCTGTATAAAATTTACGTACAAAGATTGTGCGTGATGATTCGTTTTATTTTTTAATAGTATCATTTTTGCTTATGATAGAGACTTATATTAGTATTTACAAGGTGCGTTTAGAGGAGAGGTTACCTGTAAATGTGTTACAGAGTTTTAGGTAGTGTGGCTCTGTTTATAAGAATTTATTCCTATAACATTGTTATATTCTTGCTTTGCAATATTGTTAAAAAAACATAGATGGTGCTATGTAGAATAAATTGTGATGTATTTTTTTCAAAAAAGCTTTTTCGTGTTCTCTTATATAGAGTTCAGGAGTGTCTTCAGGGATATTTTCACATTAGTTTTTATTGGTCCGAATCGCAAGATCTGCGTAACATTATTCGCGTTTTTGATAGATTATACCAATTTTCATAAGAAGGTCTGGATCGTGTGATGCTTTCTGTTTCACTATGGTACATGACTAATAGAACTTCATCTGATTTTTTAAAATAAGTTTGTACACAATTGCTTCCATACTGCCTATTGCAAATATTTTTTTCTAAGGTATGAGATATATTTTGAACGCTTTAGCGTTATATAGTGTGACTACATGGAGTATGACTATGAAGAATGATAAAAAATTTGAAACAACTTTATCTGATATTATTGTGAAATGGGAGTCTTTATCGACGTCTCAAAAGCAAGCGATATTGGATAAAGTAGAAAATGCTACAGATTCTGCTCATTCAACAGAACATTTAAGGCTTCAATCTTCTTTTTATCTCCAGACGAAATCAAAGTTATGAGTTTTAAGTCTTCATCGGAGATATTGAAACCAGTTATTACATATATGGCACTAGCATTTCCCAGTGTATTCAAAATAGCCATGAGTTTATCTACAGAAGGTCTCTTGCCTCCATTTATCATTTGTTGGACGTAATTTTGTCCACAGCCTGCAGCTCTGCTTATTTCAATCATTGTTCGTCCGTCACTTTTTATCAATTCAACTAAGCGTTGGAACCAATCTTTTTCAGTCTTTGTCATTTTTAGACCTTTACATATTTACGCTATAGCGTTAATATTGCGTTGCGAATCCAGAATATATGATACAAGGAGCGTGAAAATATCCATGTGTAGCTCTTCGCTAAGGAAGCATATAGAGTTGTTTTTAACTAATAACAAAATGTCCCCATACACTTTCAGATTCGAATCAATAAAAATGGTTGCTTAGTTCCACGGTTGTGAAAAAGTAAATGTGTATACCAGAAAGGGCGATACACACTCGTATGTTTATGAGATTTCACTATGATAGTATACGTAGCAGCATTATAAATCAAGATATACCCCAACATCAGAATTTGTAAAAAAAATTCTGCGTTGAGGTAGTGTGTGAATATAACGAAGCTTTAGAGCCTTAAGAGATAGGATAATGGCTGTAGAAAAAATGTAAATTGCATAGACAAAGAATACTGATTTCTTCTTTATTGTAATAAATTAGATCACTATCAGATGGTATATCGTATATATGCGTAAAAAAAAATGGGAAATATCAAAAAAGTGATCTTGGATATTTTATTAAACAGGAAGGTAATCTGATCCACAAAGGTGGTTGTTTGGTAGAATTGTACATTCGATCAATGCCCTTATGGGGATGAATGTGTTTTTATGATGCTGCGGTTTATAATGAAGTCTGTGTTTATAATGATGTTGTTATTGATAACAATGCATTAACATATGGTTGTTTAGTGGTTCGTAAGAGTTCGCATGTTTATGAAAAATAAGAACTTTATCGTTATTTGAATATGAGTGGAGATGCATATGTTTATGCTAATGCGGTCTTTTTTGATCAAGTTTTGAATGCTCAATGTATTGAATTTTGTGGTGATACTCGTGATTTTAGAAAGGCTCGAGTTTATAATGATGCTTTAGTTTGTGATGATGTAAAGATTTGTGGGAAGGCAAAATTTTACAGAAATGCTGTGCTTTGTGACACTGAAGATTTTTGTAATAATGAAAAACTTTCATATATAGCCGCATTCCACATGGCGTAAAAAGGAAGATAGGAACGATTTGGGCAAGGCTTGTATGATTGGATTGCGTCGTTAGTTTTATTTGACGTTCCTTATTTTTTGTATTTTGTGTCAATAAATGTGTCGCAAATAATTGGTGTGAGTGTAGATTTAGACTCTTTCAGAGATTTGTTTGCGTCATTTATCAATGCTTTAATGGAGAAAATAAGAACGCCGAGAGTGATTGTTCACACTTGGAACATGCGATTTATTGCATTTTTTTTTGATTGAGGATGAAACAAATTGGTCAAGATGATCACTTGAGCGACAATTAAGGGAGATCCAAATGAGTGTAAACGAAATTTTATTGGGAGCAATGATTGTTGTTTTGTTGTGCAGCGGGGTTATATTTCGATTTTCTTTATATTATCGCAGTCAAGTGAAAATTTTAAAAGAGGAATCTAGAAGAATAAAGCATGAGTTTTTAAGAGATACTATGAAGATGACTGAAGAACGAGATAGGGCTATTAGAGAGCAAAGTATGGTGATTAAAAGACGCGACCAAGCAATTGAAAAACTGAAAAAACAAATTAAGCAATATGAAAAAAATGAAAAGAAATATAAAAAAATGCTTAAATCTGAAGATGATAAAGAGTGATTGTATTCATATTTTGCATTAAAGGGTTTGGAAATGTGTTAGGAAGATTGGAATGACGAGAGAGATAAACTTTAATGAAGCCAATTATGGTGCTGATGGAGAGATTGTATTGGAAGAGAATATTCAAGTTTACTCTGATTTTATGACAACATTTAAGTTTATAAGACAGAGCGTCGTTAATCATAAAATAAGAGTTTATGATGATAAACCAGTTTATAGGTAGGCTAGTTATTAAAAAGCGCGTCTATACAATCCAGCAATTTTATATTATTGCTGGAAACAGTTTTGCACGTTCTTTTTAGATGTAAGGTATAAATGCTACGATAGTTTCAGCTAATAGGTATAAAAAATTGCATGATAATAGAAAGAAAGAGATATTTGCTTTTTATGAAGATGAAATGGGTAAGTCAGTTATGATTATCAGATACAGAAGAGGAATATGAACGTAAAAGATATTAATATCTTGTAGAGTAAATATATTTCTCATTGATGATTTATCTTCTCTTCATGTGCGTTTATTTTTTATGAAAAATACAAAACTTAAGAGATTTTCTTTTTGATAAAGGCTATAGAGATTTGAGTATGATTGAAAATAAACATATAATCTGTAAGAATATGAATGTTCTTTGTGAGTGTCAGAAATAATACAAAAACTTCCTCTCATTGAGGGCAAATCAATCACTTTTCATTTGTCACAAAAGTAACTACCATACCATTATACAAAATAAACGCTTGTTTTAATGGTAAAGAATGTTAGGACTGCAGTTCTCTAATAAGAGCCTTATGTGTAATTTCTTTTATTTGCTCAATATTAATTAGGATATCTTGTTTTGTTGGATAACCTTTACTAGAAAAAGCAATTTTTTGTGCATCTCCTGAGATTAAACGCCAGTACCATTGATTGTGAACTCCTTGAAACACCTCAAAATACATGCTTCCCACCTCATAAAATAGCTGATAATTTTCAGGATAAATATTTAACTAATCCGCTTGTAAACATTAATGTATGTCTCTCTAGGAAGTCGTCAATATATTCCCTTTAAATTTTCTGACCTTAAAAATAATTTCTATGAGAGCTATTATTCTTTTAACAAGAAAAAATTTATTGTCAATAAGATATGAATGAGAATTTTATACTATAAAATTATTTTTTTTAATTTAAATACACTATACTTTCATTTACAACGCAAATATTTTTCTGTCGTTACAGAAATAAAGTTTATAAATTATATAAAATTTCACCAGCATGGATAAAGTAAAAAATACTTTTTTCCATACTGGTGTTTAATCATTTCTTGCTTTTTCTTTTGAAATAGACGTTTATTGATTAGCTATAACCTCTTTTTGGGATACGCTTCGAATGAGTAAATCAATGAATAAGCTAAGGGTATAAGAATTGGCCATTTTAGCTTTCATATCGATAAGAGAGGTTGTAGTTTTAGGGTTAAAACCATTTGATAAACCTTGTCTTGACAAATATTGCTGCAATTTTTCATAAGAACTGTCGATTTTTTCTTGATTTAGTTTTTCGTTACGATCACTATCGGCAAGTGTTTCTTCCAGTCCCTCGATTTTTTTAATAAAATAATTCCAGTCAAAATCACCTTTTGTATATTCGGTGTCAAACATTTTTCCTTGCCCAGTTAAAAGCCAATTAATATTGACACCATATAACGTGCGGTATGTTTGTAAGACACTAAGATTGGGTTCTCTCTCTCCACGCTCATAAAAAGCAATGGAATTTTTTGTCATGCTAAAACTTTTAGCTAAGGTTTCACGTGATGGATCGCCTAAAGCAAGACGTACATAACGTAAACGTTTTCCAAATATGGTTTTTGATTCAGTTTCAGGACGTGCCACGAATTATCTCCCTCGGTAAATCATCATGGTATAAATCATTAAATAATAAAAGCACACTATGTATTAATATTCTATGATATAATGTCAATATTATAGCTTTAATTTCTTGTTATTTTTTTTATTTGTGTAGATAGAAAGCAATCTTGCACTTATTGTATTGACAATTGATATTCACTTCAAAACAAAATTCCTTGTTGCTACATTTGTCTCTTGCTTTTTTTGAGAGAATTTTCATGTAACTTTACCATATATATTCTATACACCTCTGCATTAATAGATGCAACTTTAAAGAGATGCAAACTTTGGATTGGTACTGGGTGTGCTTAGATGAAGTAGAAAATAAACTTTGAGGAATGATCATGTCCCTATTACGCTATTTTGGGGTTGCTTTTTTTTTCACGATTATTGGTGTCTTTTTAGGAGGGGTTATTGGTTGGTTTGAAACGGAAAGTATTACTGGTTTTCTTAAATATTTTTTTATTTGCTTTGTTTTAGGAATTTTGGAAATTTCTTTATCTTTTGATAATTCTATTATCAATGCGCGTGTTCTTAGTAGAATGAGTCCATTGTGGCGTCGTCGTTTTCTTATATGGGGCATTTTGATAGCTGTATTTGGGATGAGAATTGTTTTTCCATTATTGGTGGTTGTCGTTGCTGTTGGGATTAATCCAATTGCGGCAGTCAAATTAGCGATATGGGAACCACATCGATATGCTGAAGTTTTAACCGATGCGCATATGGGGATTGCTGCTTTTGGAGGAACTTTCCTTATGATGGTTGGCTTAAAATATTTTTTTGATTCTGAAAAAGAAGTACATTGGCTTAATGTTATAGAGAGACCTGCTCAAAAGTTTGGGGCGCTTGTTGGAATTGATATTGCAATTGTTTTGATTTTGATCTTATTTGTTTCAGCTCAGATTGACGCAGAAAATAAAATAACTTTTTTATTGGCAGCACTTTATGGACTTTTGACCTTTATCGGTGTTGAAGTTGTCGGTCATCTCTTGGATACTCCTCAAAAGACTTTAACAACAGTAGCTCACGGGGGAGTAGGGGCGTTTCTTTATTTAGAAGTTCTTGATGCTAGTTTTTCTTTCGATGGCGTGGTTGGTGCTTTTGCCTTTTCACACAACCTTTTTATTATTGCGATAGGTCTTGGTATCGGAGCATTTTACGTTCGTTCTATGACAATTATGTTGGTTGAATCAGGAACATTATTGCATTATCGTTATTTAGAGCATGGTGCTTTTTATGCAATTCTAGTGCTTGCAGTGATTATGTATCTGCAAACGATTATATCGGTTCCTGAAGTTTTAACAGGACTTGTGGGAGTCTGTATTATTGGAATGGCATTATATTCTTCGATTCGTTTTAAGAATCGTCAATTAGATAAACATGTTGTATCTAAGTAATGGAGATTTCTTCCTTTTTCACACTTTTGTTTATCGCATATCTTTGAATAGAAAGAGGTCTTTTATGCAAAATAAAATACTATTTTATTGCTTATTTGCGTTTTTTTAAAGTTGAGTTCATTGCATGATACTACCCATGAAGCCAATAATGTACAATCTCTAGGATACTTTTTGACCTAAATATAAGCAGAAAGCTGATGTTATACTTTTTACCAGCTTTCAATATTATGACAAGCCCTTGCATTTAATGGGTCATAAGAAGCATTCTTACTGTTTTTTTGAATGATTTATTCATACATTGATTCTCTTTGTAACGTGTAAAAGAATGTTTTTCAAACAGGTTTGAAATGAGAGAATTTACGATATTCTGGACTCTTACTTAAATATGTGCAAAATGATTTATCCTTTATAAATCAGTGTATTATAATGGTAGATTAGAGAAGGATATTTTAAGAGACCATTAAAAGTTCTATACCGGCTTCGTTCATTGTTTTAAGCATAGTGTTTAGTGATCCGTTTACATCAATACCAGCACAGGCATTTAATGAAACACTGACTTTAAAACCGCATTGTATAGCGTGAAGAGCAGAAAATCCGACGCAAAAATCAGTTGCTAAGCCACACATAATGAGCTTAGTAAAACCATGTTCTTTGAGATAAACTTGTAAACCTGTTGGTGTTTTTTGATCATTTTCAAGAAAAGCAGAATAGCTATCCATTTTTTGATTATAGCCTTTTCTAAGGATAAGTTGTGCCTTTTCTGCTCTAAGAGATGGATGGAATTCTGCTCCTTGTGTTCCTCGTATGCAATGATCAGGCCAAAGTATTTGAGGACCATAGTCAAGAATGACTGTATCATAGGGCTTTTTTTCAGGATAACAGGAAGCAAAGCTGCAATGGTTTTTGGGATGCCAGTCTTGGGTTAAGATAACGTGGTCAAAATGATTTATGAGATTATTGACGGCGGGTAAAATAGCATCACCTTGAGGTACGGCAAGTGCTCCACCTAGTAAGAAGTCATTTTGAACATCAATGACGATTAAGGCTTTTTTTTCCATAAATATATTCCTATACGAGATGAGCTTTTATCGTATTTTTAAAAAGCTATATGTCGTCTTGAAGTTTTGAAATGATGTGCTGGATATTGATATTATTTTTATAATTATCAAGCCAAAAGAGGGGGATGGATAAGTTTTTACAATTGGTTTTATAGTTTTTTACGAATTGTAACCACGTACCAATGGGAAGTGCGCTGTAGTCATTTGTTGCTACGTGTTGATGCAAAGCTTTCATGATCATTGGGCTTGGGACGTCAGATCCCATAAGGCGGCGGTCGTTTTGTAAACGTAATTTAAGCCATATCAAGGCAAGGGGTGAAGTCCATTGCTTTCCGTAGCAAAAAATCGATGAAAAAAGAGAAGGATTTTTTACTGCGTAATATAAAGCCCATAAAGCGAGAAAAGAAGGCGCATAGAGAATTGCTTTTCTTTGTGGTATCATATTACATTGATAAGTCGGTTTAATACGATAAAAATACAATGTTATATCTGGTATGGAAAAGAGAGGCAATGTTTGATAACAGGTTTCAGGTACAGCTAAAAAGATTTGCTTTTTGCTCTTTAGGGGGATGTTTTTTTGCATTCAGGACCATACTGGGGCTTGTGAGATTAGAAAAAATGTACCAATATAAAGCGAAAGCTTTTGATACGACGTAAGTGCTATTTACTGTACAGTTTCAAAAAGCAAAAGCAGTTTTTTCAAAATCCTAATCTTTAATATCGCATAATATAAAGAGAAATTTATGGCACGTCAATTTATCTATCATATGGCTGGGCTTAACAAGTCTTACGGCAATAAAAAAGTTCTAGAAAATATTCATTTGTCTTTTTATCCAGATGCGAAGATCGGTATTTTAGGGCCGAATGGTGCAGGGAAGTCAACTATTTTACGTATTATGGCTGGGCTAGATAAGGAATATACGGGAGAAGCATGGATTTCTGAAGGAGCACGCTGTGGTTATCTACCACAAGAACCTTTGCTTGATGCGAGCAAAGATGTGCGTGGTAATGTGATGGAAGGTGTTGCAGATAAACAGGAAGTTCTTGAGCGTTATAACGAATTGATGATGAATTATAGCGAGGAAACGGCTTATGAAAGCGCACAGCTTCAGGACATTATTGACAGTCAGAATCTTTGGGATTTAGAAAGTCAAGTGGAAATGGCTATGGCTGCTCTTGGCTGTCCGCCAGCCGATGGGGATGTAACAAAACTTTCGGGTGGTGAGAAGCGGCGTGTTGCACTTTGTAAATTGCTTTTGTCAAAACCTGATTTATTACTTTTGGATGAACCGACAAACCATTTAGATGCTGAAACGACGGCTTGGCTTGAGAGGCATCTACGTGAATATCCTGGGGCTGTGCTTTTGATAACCCATGATCGTTATTTTCTCGACAATGTAACGGGTTGGATTTTAGAATTAGATCGCGGTAGAGGTATTCCTTATGAGGGGAACTATTCTGCTTATTTGGGGGCTAAAGCCAAGCGTTTGGCTCAGGAAGGCCGTGAAGAGGCAGCGCGTCAACGTGCTTTATCACGTGAGCAAGAATGGATCGCTTCTAGTCCAAAAGGGCGACAAGCAAAGTCAAAAGCTCGGATTAAGGCTTATGATGAGTTGGTTCAAGCAGCACGTGAGCGCCGTCCTGGAGAGGCGCAAATCATTATTCCTATTGGAGAAAGGTTAGGACAAGTTGTTATTGAGGTTGATAATCTCTCTAAAGCTTATGGTGAACGTGTATTGATTGATTCTCTTTCTTTTAAACTTCCTGCTGGTGGCATTGTCGGCGTTATTGGGGCCAATGGTATGGGAAAGTCGACCTTGTTTAAAATGTTGACGGGACAGGAAAAGCCCGATTCAGGTCAGATACGTATCGGTGAAACAGTTCACATGAGTTATGTGGATCAGAGTCGCGATTCCTTGGTGGGGGATAAAACTGTTTGGGAGGAAATTTCTGGTGGAAATGACATTATTAAATTAGGCAAATATGAGATGAATAGCCGCGCTTATTGCGGGGCTTTTAATTTCAAGGGGGCAGATCAGCAGCAGAAGGTGGCAAATTTATCAGGAGGGCAGCGCAATCGCGTACATTTGGCGAAACTTCTAAAAGAGGGGGGGAATGTGCTTCTTCTTGATGAACCGACAAATGATCTTGATACTGAAACATTGGGTGCATTGGAAGATGCATTGGAAAATTTCGCTGGTTGTGCAGTTATCATATCGCATGATCGTATGTTTCTTGATCGATTGGCAACACATATTTTAGCCTTTGAAGGTGATGGTCATGTAGAATGGTTTGAAGGTAATTTTGCTGAATATGAGGCTGATAAAGTTCGTCGTCTTGGGGCGGAATCTCTTAATCCTAAGCATGCAAATTATAAACCTCTTACACGCTAGAATTTTTTATCTTATCGCAACTTTGTTAGAATAATAGTGTATTTTATTGCGTTTGTTATTTCATAAATAAAGTGTGTGTGTACTCTGTGGGAGTTTTTATTCATTGAAAAGAGTAAGAGACACTTTATGAAATTATGACCTAAATAGGGTTATTTTACTCATGATATATAACCGGTTATTTTTTGTAAAACTGCAATGAAAAGGAGGGGATGGAGCGTATAGTATTACTTCTACAAATGCCTTGGTCATTGAGCATTATCATCTTTACTTAATAAAAATGCAAGCTGGCATTATCATGTTATTTTTTCTCAATAGTATGCAGTTCTTGTTTTTAGGTGGGCATAAAAGGTATTTTTATCCATCTGTCCCCTCCGTTTATGAGCTGTAAGAGAATGATTTGGATTGATTTATCATGAATAGATTTGAAATGAGAAAAATCTACGGTATTCCGGTTTTTTATTCAAGTTAAAAATGAATTATTATTATAAATCAATGTATTCTCATTATAACGAGAAGCAGGGAGATAAGATCTGTTCGTTTTTTACATTAGCCTATTTTTTTCATAGTATGATAAAATAGAGAGAACAAAATAGATGAGAATATGCGTTGTATGCTTGACTTTTTTTCCTATAAACAAATGTTTATAGGAATGTTTAGGGGATAATTATGAAAAAAAGTGCAAGTTTAGATGCAATGATTGTGCTGCTGAAAGCGGTCGCAGAAGTAAGCCATTTACGTGTTCTTAGGCTCTTACATCATGAAGATTTAACAATTCCTGATTTTATTTTTATTCTTGATCAGTCGCAAGCGTGTATATCACGATATTTACGTTTATTGTACGAAGCACGATTGATTGAGCGTTATCAGAAGGGGGATAGCCTTTATTTTAAGCTTTGTCATGATTTTTGGGGTAAAGACATTGTGATAGGTATTCTTTCGGCTTTGCCAAAGGATGATGTGTTGTTAGCGCATGATTTAGAACGTTTGAAGGATGTTAAAAAGCAGCGTCAAAAAACGAGGAAGAAGCATTTCTTACAAAATGCGTTGCAACGGGATGTATTACGGTCATTCTATATGGCAGATCATGGTGTAGAAAACTCGTTACTTGAAATCATTGGCGATAAACCATTTCAGACGATGTTGAATATTGGAAGAGGTGGAGACTCTATCTTAAAATTGTTTTCTAATCTTTATACGCATGCGGTTCAAGTTGTGCTTGATAGCAATGTTTTTCACTTGTCTGTTGGAGATACAACTTTTGATTTAGTTATTCTTCATTGGGTTTTACATTTTCTTGAAAATCCTGAAATATTCCTTCATGAGATATCAAGTGTTTTGCGTCCTCATGGCCGTTTATTGATTGTGGATTTTGGTTATCATGAAATTGAGTCTTCATATTCTGATCAAGTGCATATGCGTTTTGGATTTTCGGCTTTACAAATAGAAGAATGGCTTAAAAATGCGGGACTTGTTCTAGAACAAACGGTTTGTCTTACTCCTATACAAAATGAAAACAGTGAGGAGGGGAGTGCTACGCTTTGGCTTGCTCGTGATCCGCGTTTATTGGTTGACGATATCAAAGATAAACAAGTAGATTTTGCATAAATCGCGTTTGTTAACGTACTTTATACTCTGATTTTTCTCAAGAATAGCGTAGAGATAAAACTTTATTCAATCATTGATAAGCTATTGTTTTTTACATTTGTATTATGTTTTTATATGGGAGTATTGGTGTTTTATAGCGGCGTGTAGGCTGTATAATGAAGCACCTTCTATAGAGTTAAGCCTATGAGGATCATTATTTAAGGTGTTCTTGATATCATATTTATGTTATTAGCCAATATATTGATTTTAAAAGATCATTGATTTTTTTAGACTCAATAAGAGGTTTAAATACAGGAATGTTGTTTCATTTCAAATTTCCTGTTTCAGAATCCGAAAGAGTCTGTTTGTCTGCTACAAAAGAAGGTATTTATCTTAATGATACCGTTTGTAAAAGAAAATACATCTTTCATACATTTTCTAAATGTGGGAGCGGCTGCAATATGATATAATGCCGCACAATATAATCATAGTGAAGGCTCATACCTTCATAAATGTCAAAGATGGTGGTGCCCAATAGATCTTAAAATATCTCTTTAAAACAGGTTTTTAGATAAGGAGTACGTTGGAACTTTTAGTGAGGGGTGCAAAAAGATGCTCTAAAAAGACGAAAAAGTAAAAGGGTAAGACAATGCATTATATTCATAAAAATAAGATCGGCGATGATCTAGGGATAGTCTGTGGCTGAAAGTAGGAAAGAAAAGTGTGATATTACACTAAAGTTTCGTATCTCTTTATCATGAGAAGTTATGAAGGTTATTAAATAAGTCCATTGTTTTTGCCAAAAGTATTTTCTTTCTTTTTATGTTTGCCGCTCATCTTATGACGCAGTCCGTTGGTATAGCGTAAAATTGATAGGGCACCATCGTCTTTAGTTTAAGTAAAAGTTGTAAGCCGGCATCATCGTTTTATGTTTTTTATCCATATGCTTCTTCTTGTTTGTGATGTGCGGTAGTATGGCTATTCATTAATTCAATAGACGAAGATTTAAAATAAAGGAACCTTACGTTCTTGAGATCTCTCATGTAAATTGTAAAATGATGAGTTATGATTGTAAATCAATGAATTGTTTACGTTAGAAGAACAGAATATAAAAATTTTTGAGCATAGAAACTACTGTGTGTATTATTTTACGGGATCATTTAAATGATAGAGATTAAGAGAAAATGTCTGTATTGATTTCGGTTTGTTATGTTAAAATGCGTTAGAGACTGTTGGTTATTGTAAAATGGTTTATCGTTATTTGGAATGACGATGGGGCGTGATTCGAAAAAAATACCTTCAGAGTTCTCATTTTCTCATAAGATTAAGCTGTTTAAGTTCCTCATTGATTGTTACATGAGGGATGTAACAATATTTTAATGATCATTTACAGAAATTTTTTATAAAGATAGATAAGATTTTATTTTCTCTAATTTATTGTTTTATTTAAATAATTCATAGCTTTCTTGCAAGAAGATGTTTTCCATTTTTTACGGTTATTTGTGTAAGATTTTAAAAATCTACGTTTTTCTTTTTGTGGTGATTGCTGTTGGAAAAGTGATTCTACTTTTACGTAGTTTGATTTTTATAGGGTGGATACGTAGAAATTACGGTTTTTTAATATGATCATCAGAGTTATGAAAGAAACTATTTAAAAGTTATAATGATCGTAGATTCTAATTGATGCTTATTGAAATAAAATTGCTTCAAATTGGGTCATTTTAAACTTTTTTTGCCTAAATTTAAACATTTTTAAATAATTTATAATTCTTTTATGTTTTTTTGCGTAGAAGATGATAAGAATTTCTTGTTGTTTAAAGAATTTTATTCCATAGCAAGAATATTGCATCGGCTATCTTAGTGGTTGATGTAAGAGGACAATCGGGGAACCTCCTCCCCCCCCCCCGCGTGGATCCCCTAGATTGTCTGGCCTGACTGAGGATTTCCTCAGTCAGGCTTTTTGTAATTATTTTAGGAAATGTAAGGTGTTATTAGGGGGGGAGTGTAAGATCTGTTATTGTTTCGCCTATAGTACCTAAATACATAGAGGGGCGAGTCTTATTGGGCGGATAGTGTTAGCGTATTCATTTTTAATAATTTGATTTTTCTTTATTGAGGCATTGTTGCATGTTATAAGAAGAATCATAAAAGGAAGCTATGTTTGTATTCTGTGATCTTTAGGTAAGAGATAATGGGATCTTTTTCACATCGTATTATTTTTATTTTATTTGTATTTTTTATTTCTGGCGCTGTCTTTTTTGCTTCTCAAAGTAGTGCTGTTTATCAGTTTTTTTCCGGTCGCTCTTCTTTTTCTTCTCAGCAGCTTGATGTAACAGAGGAGGAGTTGTTAGAGAGATTATCCGTATCTTTTCCAGATATTATCAAGCATCTTTCTAAGATGACCCCTCAACAGCAGGAGTTGTTTATTGCGCAGCTGCGTCGTGATGTAATTGCGCTTGCTTCTAAAAGTGGTCAGAGTCGTGAGCAGGCTCAAAAATCTGGTGAAACTGTTGCTATGGCTCTCTCAAAAGCGATTTCTCGTCCTTCCGTTGCTAATGCTTATTTTTAGCTATTTTTTAATTGCGCTTTTGGGTTTTATTTTAAGGAGAAAGAGCTTTTCGTGAAATTTTGAAAAGTGCGAGGAGATAATCAATTTTTAAGGTATTAACAAAATTTATCTCTCAAAAGGTAAGCAATTGGAGTATAAGGGTAATGTTGCAATCATTACAGGAGTGATAGAAAGTCTATCAAGGGTATTGGTCCAAGTTAATTGCATTATCAATCGCTACAATGACAAAAGCAGTATTGATTATAATAAAACACGTTAACTGCATTTTATATGCCGGTTATTTTTTTATTTGATATGAGAAAATAAAATTTTTTAAAGGATTTAAGCTTTTTTTGTTCTACGGATTTTAGGATATTTATCCACTTGTATGATTTCTGAAAAAGAGGTGCAAGACTGATAAGATGATAGTCTGTAACAAAGAAAAAATATTTGAATGAAGATGAGAGGTCTATTTTTATTTAAAAAGGCTTTGGGGGTATTGAGTTTTCTAACATTTTTCAAAAAAATAGACACAAGTAATTTTTAAGCTTTGTTGTAGGGATAAAAACGGATATAACTTTTTTAGTATATTGTTTTATAATGATAATTTATCATTTTAAATTTATCCATGGTGAAAAAATTAAAATCAGTTTCTTGTATACCACAAGTAGAGGCTTGTGTGGATAAAAACTCTTTTAAAAAGGAATTAAAAAGCTTCTTTGAGACATCTTGAGAGCTAAAAGTCTGTTCCAATATTTTGAATTGGTAAAGAGTATGATGGTTTTAATATATTTATGAATTTTTTATGCGCAATGATGGGGAGATTTGTTTTGTGATTTTTTGAGGTTTTATCGGACATAAAGAGTGCAGTGGGTGTTTATTAATCAGAGAGAAGCGTTGATAACGGTTTATATTTTTTGTGAACCTTTTTTGATATCGAGCATCTTCGGTAAAAAGATGCTCTTGTCTCTCTTTCTTTGAGGGATTGATCTCAATAAAAAAATTAATAATCTTATGTAAAAAATATTACATCTAGTTCAGATGCTATTTTTTTAATATAAAAATTGATTGATACAACAGAGATAGCCGCAAGTTATAGATTATATCATTTTATTTGATACGCTATAAGATTAATTATAGTCTTTTTATTTTTTTATTTTATGATATAGATAAATCTGAGACTTGTGCATAAAGATATATTCTTTTATTTCATAATTTTAGCTTGAAATTGTCTTACTATTTCCTTTTTAAAGACGTTCTTTTGCTTTCTTTTTTGTATAATACATTTGCAAATTACTTGCGGCTAGAATTTGAGAATGTTTGAGTGAAGAGAAAGAAAATGCAATTTTTGAAAATCTTGTTAAATACAGCATGTGCTGTATTTTTTGTATTTGATATAAGTTGGACTCATAGTGTCTTAAATGTTGCGGAATCAGGAGAAACCTCAGTGATTGTTGCTTCTAAGATTTCTGCTCGTCCTTATGAGTTTCTTATTCAGAAACTTGCGAATAAATATAATGTTCCCGTTAATTTAGCACATGCTGTTGTAAAAGTTGAAAGTAATTATAAGGCAGGTATAAAGGGGGCTGCTGGTGAAATAGGTTTGATGCAAATTAAACCCTCTACGGCACGAGGATTGGGTTTTAGTGGTTCTGTACAGGATTTGTACGATCCTGCGACCAATCTTGAATATGGTATGCGTTATTTGGCACGGGCCTATAAACTCAGTGGTGGAAGTACGTGTGGTACAATCCTTAAATATAACGCAGGTCATGCTGCAAAAAAAATGAATTCCATTTCAGCGAAATATTGCGCAAAAGTAAAGACTTATCTGGCTTCATTAAAATAAAAACATCTGTTGAGAGAGGTTTGTCATAAAATATTTTAAGATGCTATTTTCACGGAGCAGAAAATGTTTTATAAACTAGTATGTCAGTCGGCTGGGCAGCCGCGCTTGTCTGATACTGAAATATGGCAGGTGAGGAAAGTCCGGGCTCCATGGAAAGACGGTGCCGGGTAACACCCGGCGGGGGTGACCCTAGGGAAAGTGCCACAGAAAGTAAACCGCCTATTTTTATAGGTAAGGGTGAAAGGGTGGAGTAAGAGCCCACCGCGCATTCAGTAATGAATGTGGCAAGGTAAACCCCACCGGGAGCAAGACCAAATAGAAATGACGTGCAAAATTTAATTTGCAGCCGATTTCCGGGCGAGTCATTCGGGTAGGTTGCACGAGGCGGATGGTAACATCCGTCCCAGATGAATGGTTGCCATGTAAAGTGTAAGCTTTACTCTACAGAACCCGGCTTATAGGCCGACTGATATTTCATGATGATACGCGATATTTTATAAGATCAATTATATATGGTCTTTTATGGAGTCTATGTGTTTGAAATAGACACTTGAGCAAAGAGTGTTTTAAAAAATTATAACATTTCTTTAAGTATAATGCGTTAGGATCTGTTTTGGGATAACTTTAGTTTTTTCGTTCATTGTGATTAATGTGAAAGTTGAAGGCCAGGTTATTCTAAGATCAGTTGCCATGAGAGAGCTGTTGATTTAAGACGGCATAACTTCAAGATGGATTATTTTGATAAAGCAGGATCAAAGAGCTGAACGCCATATTCCAGTGTTGTTACAGCCAGTTTTGGCTGGGCTTATGCCATTGGTTGGAGCAAAAGTGATTGATGGCACCTTTGGTGCTGGTGGTTATACGCGCGCTTTGTTAAAGGCAGGGGCACAGGTGATTGCTCTTGATCGTGATCCTCATGCTATCAGTGCAGGACAATCGCTTGTTGAAGAATTTTTTCCACGCCTTCGTTTG
Source organism: Bartonella sp. AA56HLJMS (assembly GCF_042197145.1). Lineage (NCBI taxonomy): Bacteria > Pseudomonadati > Pseudomonadota > Alphaproteobacteria > Hyphomicrobiales > Bartonellaceae > Bartonella > Bartonella sp. AA56HLJMS. The sequence goes on from NZ_JBHIRL010000007.1 coordinate 48,275, forward strand.
GTCCATATGGCGTTTTCACAGCTTGATCGTGTCGTTGAAGAGAAGGTGGATGCAGTTATTTTGGATATTGGTGTCTCTTCAATGCAGCTTGATGAAGCAGAAAGAGGTTTTTCTTTTCAAAAAGATGGTCCATTGGATATGCGAATGGCTCAGACTGGTTTTACAGCCAGCGATGTTATCAATCATTTAAAAGCAAGGGATTTGGCACGTATTTTTAAGATATTAGGGGAAGAGCGTTATGCGGGGCGAATTGCACGGATGATTGAAAAGCGTCGTGTTGTGCAGCCTTTTTTGCGTACAGGTGATTTGGCGTATGCTATCGAAACGTTGATAGGACGTAAGCTGGGAGATCGTATTCATCCGGCAACACGTGTATTTCAGGCTCTTCGTATCTATGTTAATGATGAAATTGGTGAATTGGCATGTGGTTTATTTGCTGCTGAACGCGTTTTAAAAGCTGGAGGCCGTTTGGGGGTTGTCAGTTTTCATTCTCTTGAAGATCGTATGGTCAAAAGATTTTTTTCGGCTCGTTCTGGAGAATGTATGAGATCACGCTATCTGCCAGAAATAAAGGCTGCTCCAGCGACATTTTTTCCTTTGTTTCGAGGTGGGATCACGGCAACTAAAGAGGAGTTACAGAAAAATCCTCGTTCACGTTCTGCGAGGTTGCGTATTGGTGTACGGACTGAAGCAGAGGCTCTTGCAGCAGATATGAAATTATTTGGTTTAGCAGAGATTGCCAGTTTTGAAGGCAGCAAAAAATGACAGTTTTTCGTACATTTGATATGATTTTAGTGTTGATTATGATTTGTATGGCAGGACTTACTTATAAGGTAAAATATGATGTTCAAAAGCGAATGAACGAAGTTCTTCATCTTGAGCATGAAATTGCTGCAGCAAAAAATACGGTAAGTTTGCTTCATGCTGAGTGGGCTGTGATGATAAGGCCTTCACGCATGCAAAAACTTGCGAAACGTTATCAGAAAGAACTTGGGTTAGAGGTTATGCAGCCGCGTCAAATCGTGGAGTTTAAAGACATTCCGGTACGGGTACATGATCAAATTGAAGAAGTGATTAAACAAAATATCTTGGAAGATAATCAAGATATTTTGACAAATAATCGGGCTTCTCAGATCAATAGTGTTGTCCAAAAAGGCGCGCAGTAATGAAATCGACTTTTTTATTCTCACAGAAGAAAAAGCGCTTAAAGAATTCGTTGAATAATCATAATGTTTCTGTTCGTCGTCCTTATTCTAGTCGTCCACGTTTGCTTTTTTCGTTGTTCTGCTTTTTAATTTTATATGGCATCATGGGGGCTTGCCTTATTTCTTATGGGTTGGAAGGTGGACAGATTGAAGAAGCAAAAGGGCCTGGAATTTTTCAATTGATGGCACGGCCTGATATCGTTGATCGTAATGGTCGTTTATTGGCAACAGATATTAAAACTTATTCACTTTTTGCTGAGCCACGACGTATTATTGATGTGGATGAAACAATTGAATTGCTCTCAACAGTTTTGCCTGATCTTAATTGGCAGGAAACCTATAAGCGCTTAAAAAGAAAAACTGGTTTTTCTTGGATACAGCGTGGGTTAACGCCAATGCAGAAGACACAAATTATGGCCCTTGGTATTCCAGGAATTGGTTTTCGGACTGAAATTCGTCGTTTTTATCCCGATGGACCTGTAACTTCCCATATTCTTGGCATGGTGAATGTTGATAATCAAGGCATTGCAGGTATGGAAAAATATATTGATGATGCGGGTTTGAGTGCTCTGCGCGCTGCTGGTCTTGCCATGGAAGAATCATTAAAACAAGTTCAGCTTTCGATTGATGTGCGTGTTCAGGCAATTGTTCATGATGAACTTATTCAGGCTATGAAGCGTTATAGGGCAATTGCTGCAGGAGCTGTTATTTTAAATATACATACGGGGGAAGTTTTGGCTTTGGCATCACTACCAGATTTTGATCCTAGAAATCCTATTGAAGCTTTAAAAAGTGATCGTCTCAATCGGATGACGGCAGGAGCTTTTGAAATGGGATCGATCATTAAAAGTTTTACGACAGCCATGGCTCTTGATTCTGATATTTTTCATTTAAACAGTATTATTGATGCTTCAAAGCCAATAAAAGCAAGTAGTGGGTATACTATTCATGATTTTCATGGAAAAAATCGACCCTTAACGTTATGGGAGGTTTTTATTTATTCTTCTAATATTGGTTCTGCTAAAGAGGCATTGGCGATAGGGATTGATAAACACCGTGGTTTTTTACAAAAACTTGGATTACTGGATCGTCTCACGACAGAGTTGCCTGAAGTTGCCCACCCTATTGTGCCACATCATTGGAAGGATATACATTCTATGACGATTTCTTTTGGGCATGGTATGGCAACAACCCCCTTGCAAACAGCTGTCGGGGCTGCTGCTTTAATGAATGGTGGTTGGTTAATTGCTCCAACATTTTTAAAACGGACAAAAGAACAAACTCTGCACCATGCAAAACGGGTTTTGCAGGCTAAAACAAGTCAAAATATGCGTTACCTTTATCAATTAAATAGTGATATTGGTTCTGGACGTAATGCAAAAGTAGAAGGCTATCGTGTAGGTGGTAAGACAGGAACAGCTGAAAAAGTTGAAAATGGAAAATATTCTAAAACAAAAAATTTCAATAGTTTTCTTGCTGCTTTTCCTATTGAAGATCCTGCTTATGTTGTTTTAACAATTATCGATGAACCAAAGCCAGAGGAGGGACAGCGTTCAGCAACAGCGGGAATGAATGCTGGACCAATGCTTGCTAATATTGTTCGTCGCACAGCTAGTTTTCTTGGTGTAAAACCCGATTTTAAAAAAGAATATGAGCCTCTTTTAAGTAAAAAGAGCAATTCAAGTTTCGTTAAACAACGGTAAAATGAATATAAAGGTGCGTTATCATGTTGTTGGGAACAGTTTTTACAGAATGTGTTGAAGATGAAAGTCTTTCTTCAATAGAAATAACAGGAATAAGTGTGGATTCTCGGCAAGTTTTGCCGGGCTATGTTTTTGTCGCTGTTCAAGGGAAAAAAAGTGATGGAAGACGCTATATAGATGATGCAATAAAGCGTGGCGCACGAGCAATCGTTACAGACTGTCATGCTGTTCTTGAGGATTTATCTGTTCCCATTTTACGTGTTTCTAATGTTCGTCATAGTTTAGCGTTGGCAGCTGCACGTTTTTACGGTTCTCAGCCTGAAACAGTCGTTGCTGTGACTGGTACAAGTGGTAAAACATCTGTTGTCTCTTTTCTTCGGCAAATTTGGACTTATGCTGGATTTTGTGCTGCGAGTATAGGAACTGTTGGTGTTGTTTCTCCTAAACGGAATGTTTATGGTTCTCTCACAACACCTGATCCGGTCGTCTTGCACCGTCTTCTTTATGAAATTTCTTATGAAGGTGTGACTCATGCAGCTCTTGAAGCTTCTTCGCATGGGCTTGACCAAGGACGACTTGATGGAGTCCGTTTAACGGCTGGTGCCTTTACCAATTTAGGGCGAGATCACATGGATTATCACACGGGGGTAGAGGATTATTTGCGGGCTAAAATGAGGTTGTTTGATACACTTTTGCCTGTATCTGCTCCTGCTTTGATTTTTGCTGATGATGTTTATTCACAAAAGGTTATTGATGTTGTTACACAAGCGCGCCGCCGTGTCTTGACAATTGGTCGTAAGGGGCAATTTATCACGATTAATCGTGTCGAACATCAACGCTCAAAACAGTGTATTGAGTGTCGTGTGGAAAACAATATTTATACATTTGATTTGCCTTTAGCTGGAGATTTTCAGGTCGCCAATGCGCTTATGGCAGCGGGGTTAGCAATTGCAACGGGCGTTTCACCTCGTAAGGTTTTTTCTGCGCTTGAAACTTTGCAGGGGGCACCTGGGCGGTTAGAGTTTGTGGGAAAGACAGAAAATAATGCGCTTGTTTACATTGATTATGCCCATAAACCAGAAGCTTTGGAGCAGGTTTTGCTTTCTGTTCGTCCCTTTACGCAAGGGCGCTTGATCGTTGTTTTTGGTTGTGGAGGAGATCGTGATCAAGGAAAAAGACCTTTGATGGGAAAAATTGCGGCGGATAAAGCGGACATTGTTATTGTAACGGATGATAATCCTCGCACAGAAATGCCAGAAAAAATACGCAAGGATATTTTACAGGCGGTGCCAACAGCAATAGAGATAGCAGATCGTGGTGAGGCTATTTCTTACGCGGTGGAGCTTTTGAAAGTTGGTGACACATTAATCATTGCTGGAAAAGGTCATGAGGATGGCCAAATTATAGGGCAGACAACTTATCCTTTTTCAGATCGTCTGAAAGCGATAGAAGCTTTAGAGGACCGAAAGAAATGACAGCTTTATGGGATAAGCAAGCACTTGTTGCTGCAATTAATGGTGTTGTAATGGGAAGCATGCCAGAAACTTTTTCTGGGGTTTCCATTGATAGTCGTACTCTTGCGGAAGGGGAGGTTTTTTTCTGCATTAAAGGGCACCATCTTGATGGTCATGATTTTGCTGCGCAGGCTTATGAACGAGGTGCAGGCGTTCTTATCGTTGCGGAACACCGTTTGAGGGATATGAAAAAGATATTGGCTCCACTCATTGTCGTTCCTGATGTTTTGCAAGCCTTAGAACAACTTGCACAAGCTGCACGCAAACGTTCAAGAGCTAAGATTATCGCGATAACAGGATCGGTGGGAAAAACGACGACAAAAGAAGCTTTGAAACAAGCACTTGCAACGGCTGGGAATGTTCATGCGAATCTCGCTTCTTTAAACAATTGCTGGGGGGTTCCACTCACTTTAGCGCGGATGCCTATGGAGAGTGATTATGGTATCTTTGAAATTGGCATGAATCATAGAGATGAAATTCGCCCTCTGGTCAAACTGGTTTGTCCGCATATTGCTCTCATTACGCATATTTGTGCAGGACATATGGGATTTTTCAAAGATCTTCAAGAAATAGCAAAGGCAAAAGCTGAAATTTTTGAAGGATTGGATGAAGAAGGCATTGCCATTTTAAATGCGGATAGTGATTTTTTTTCTTATCTCGTTCAAAAAGCAAAGAAATGCGGTGTAAAAAAGATCTTAAGCTTTGGTGAGACTAAAGATGCTGATTATCAAGCGCATGATATACGTCTTCTAACCGATAGTTCTTCTATGATTGTGCGTATGAGGGGGCGGGATAGGGAGGTCCAAATTGGTGCTCCTGGGCGCCATATTGTGCAAAATAGTTTAGGGGTTATTGCTGCTTGTGATGCTATGGGGGTTGAGCTAGAGCCTGTTTTTCTTTCTTTTCGCCATTTTTCTTCTCAAAAGGGGCGAGGTGTTCGTTATCGACTGTCTTTATCAAATGGGAGTGAATTTTATCTCATTGATGAAAGCTATAATGCAAATCCTGCTTCTATGCGTGCTGCACTTGAGCTTCTTGCTACAGGACCTGTAGGGAAAGGGGGGCGGCGAATTGCTATTTTAGGAGATATGCTAGAGTTAGGGGAGTATAGTGAAAAGCTTCATCGTGATTTAATAAAACCAATACGTCTTTCTGGTGCTAATCCGGTTTTTCTATTTGGTGAGGCGATGAAATATTTAGTCAGTGATTTGTCTGCTGGTGTTAAGGTTCATTATGCTGAAAATATTGAGAAAATTTTATCGCTTCTTTTAGCAGAAATTTCTTCTGGGGATCTGCTTATGGTTAAATCATCCAATAGCCTTTGTTCATCAAATATTGTGACTGCATTGCTTGATCGCTATAAAGCGGTTTCTTCATAGTTTTAAGAGGTTTTTTTATTCCATGATGCTATTTTTTTCTTCGTTTAGTGATTGGCTTCCAGGTGTGAATGTATTTCGTTATATTACTTTTCGCACGATAGCGGCTATGCTTACTTCGGGGCTTATCGTCTTTTTGTTTGGACCTAGCATCATTGCTTCTCTTAAATTGCGGCAGGGTAAGGGGCAACCGATTCGTGCTGATGGTCCTCAAACACATTTTAAAAAGGCTGGAACACCTACAATGGGTGGATTGATGATTTTAATCGGCATTGTGGTATCGGCATTTTTATGGGGTAATTTATCGAATATTTACTTTTGGGTATCGCTATTGGTTATGCTTTCTTTTGGGGGAATTGGATTTTATGACGATTATCTTAAGGTCACAAAACAAACAGACAAAGGATTTTCTGGGAAAGCACGATTAAGCTTGGAGTTTTTTGTTGCGGCAATTGCGGCTTTTGCCATCTTGAAAATTGGCTCATCTGGATTAGCTTTGCCTTTTTTAAAAGATTATCTTATCAATTTGGGCTGGTTTTTTATTCCTTTTTCTGCTTTCGTCATTGTTGCGACGGGTAATGCGGTTAATTTAACGGATGGACTCGATGGGCTTGCTATTGTTCCTGTGATGGTTGCAGCTTTATCTTTTGCTCTGATTGCTTATCTTTCTGGTAATATGAATTTTGCTGATTATCTCCAAATCCATTATGTATCGGGAACAGGTGAATTGGCTGTTTTATTGGGAGCTGTTGTTGGGGCAGGGCTTGGTTTTTTATGGTTTAATGCACCACCTGCAGCTATTTTTATGGGAGATACTGGTTCATTGGCTCTTGGAGGACTCTTAGGGACTGTTGCGGTTGCTACGAAACACGAAATTGTTTTGGTTCTTATTGGTGGGCTTTTTGTTGTGGAAGCTTTTTCGGTCGTTATTCAGGTTGGTTATTTCAAATTAACAAGAAAACGCGTGTTTCTTATGGCACCGATACATCATCATTTTGAGAAAAAAGGCTGGACTGAAAGCCAAGTCGTGATACGCTTTTGGATTATTTCGATTGTTCTCGCTCTCATAGGTCTTTCAACACTTAAATTGCGGTGAGAATGTGATTTCTGTTACGTGTTATAAAGGTCAAAAAGTTGCTCTGTTTGGATTGGGACAGTCTGGACTAGCAACGGCACAAGCATTGATGTGCGGTGGCGCAGAAGTGGTGGCGTGGGATGATAGTTCTTCAAGCGTGCAAATGGCTTTTCGGCACAATATTCCAACACGAGATCTCCGTTATGAAGATTGGTCAGAATTTGTTGCATTGATTGTAGCTCCTGGAGTTCCTTTAAGTTATCCTCAGCCCCATTGGATTGTTGAAAAAGCACGAAAAAAAAATATAGAAATTATCGGTGATATTGAATTATTTGTTCGTGCGCGCCAGCATTTTTTACAACATTATGGTTTGTGTGACCAAGATGTTCCTTTCATTGCGATTACGGGGACGAATGGCAAGTCAACCACAACGGCTTTACTTGCGCATTTGTTGGAAAAAATGGGCTATGATGTGCAGATGGGGGGAAATATCGGAAAAGCAATATTGACGCTTAAGCCATTTGTTAAAAAACGTATCTATGTGATTGAATGTTCATCATTTCAAATTGATCTTACTCCCTCTCTTCAGCCGACCATTGGACTTTTATTGAATTTAACATCTGATCATATTGATCGACATGGGAGTTTTGCCTGTTATGTGCAAACCAAAAGGCATCTGATTGCTCAGGCTTCTCAGGCTTTCATTTCAGTTGATGATGCAGCTTGTCGGGTTTTATATCAACAGTTACTTCATGATGGGAAGCAAATTGAGGCAGTTTCCAAGGATCATTTTGTTGAAAATGGTTTTTATGCAGATGGGACAAAGCTCTTTTCTGTTCGTCAAGGACAGCGCCATATGCTTGCAGATCTCGCGTCTATAGATGCTTTGCGCGGAAGTCATAATGCGCAAAACGCTCTTATGGCACTGGCAACGTTGCAGGCTTTAAAAATAACCGATCCTTCTGTGAACAAGCATTTGGCAAGTTATAAAGGGTTGGATCATCGTATGCAGCAGGTGCGTAAAATGGGGGCGGTTTTGTTTATCAATGACAGCAAGGCTACTAATGCAGATGCAACAGCTCCTGCGCTTTCCACCTTTAATGATATTTTTTGGATTGTTGGAGGACAGGCAAAAAAGGGAGGGATAGAGTCTCTTAGAGAATTTTTTCCTAAAATTCGTAAAGCTTATTTGATTGGGAGCGCGGCGGAAGAATTTGCTCGCACTATTGGATCTGCTTTTCCCTTTTCTATGAGCTTAACTTTGAAAAATGCGGTGCGTGAAGCAGCTGTTGACGCAATGGGTTGTAAGGAAAAAGAGGTGACGGTTCTTTTGTCACCTGCTTGTGCAAGTTATGACCAATTTAAAAATTATGAAATGCGAGGCGAAGCATTTGTCTCTTTTGTGATGCAGTTACAATAAAAAAGCATCAGTTATAAAAAAATATTTTTGCGTTAAGACTCCAGAATCTTTTTTTATGTAATTTAGTTTTTAAAGTGTTTGTTAAACAGGCTGGGGAACCATATCACTTTGAGATAATTTATAAAATGGATAAGGTGGATATCATGGTGACGCGTGCAGATAGAGATCCAATTGCTAATTGGTGGTGGACGATTGATCGCTCTATCTTTGCAGCTTGTTTAATTTTAATGGGAATTGGCATTATGCTGTCTTTTGCTGCCAGCCCTATTATTGCAAAAAAAATCGGAATTGCTGATAGTTTTTATTTTGTTCGGTGGCATATCATTTTTAGCATTTCAGCATTTTTTACGATGGTTACCATTTCCTTTTTTTCGCTTTCTAATATTCGTCGTTTATGTGCTCTTTTGCTCATTGTAACGCTTGCTCTTATGGTTGCAACCTTATTTTGGGGTCCAGAATTAAAGGGAGCACGGAGGTGGATTCTACTATTTAGTTTTTCTGTACAGGCTTCAGAGTTTATGAAGCCAGCTTTTGTGGTTATGTCCGCTTGGCTTTTTTCGGAACAGATACGCAAGAGGGGCATTCTGGGTTATACGTTAGCGATTCTACTTTATGCCATTTGTTGTGTGCTTCTGGTTTTGCAGCCTGATATTGGACAAACAGTTTTAATAAGTGCAACATGGGGGGGGCTGTTTTTTATTGCTGGTGTCCCTCTTACTGTTATTTTTCTCTTTCTCATTTTAGGCGTTGTAGGAATTATTTTAGCTTATTTTTTTCTGCATCATGTGCGCGAGCGGATCAATGGTTTTTTGACAGGTGAAGGGGATACGTTTCAAGTGGATGTAGGACGTGAGGCTATTTTAAATGGTGGTTGGTTTGGGCAAGGTCCTGGGGAGGGCACAGTAAAACGTATCATTCCTGATAGCCATACAGATTTTGTATTTTCCGTTGCTGCTGAAGAATATGGTATTATTCTTTGTTTATTAATTATGATGCTGTTTGGCTTTATCGTTATGCGTTCATTGTATATAGCCATGAATACACGTGATTCCTTTATACGTCTTGGTATTACTGGCATAGCAATGATGATTGGCTTTCAATCAGCTATTAATATGGCCGTTAATCTTCACTTAATTCCTCCAAAAGGCATGACATTGCCTTTTATTTCTTATGGTGGTTCTTCGATGGTGGCGATTGCGTTTTCAATGGGCATTTTGCTTAGTTTAACACGTCGTTGGCCAGAAGCGCGCCTTTCAGCTTTTTCTTCCTCTTCTGTCTTGGATACTCCTTATGAATGATAAAAAAGTTATTGTTTTGGTGGCTGGTGGTACAGGTGGACATCTTTTTCCTGCTGAAGCCCTTTCTGTTGAATTAAGGCAGCGTGGATATGATATTCATTTAATAACAGATGAAAGAGCACGCCCTTTTGTTCGGTGTTTTGATGAAGAGCATATTCATATCGTTTCATCGGCAACATTTACACGACGCCATCCTTTTGCTCTGATAAAGACGTTTTGGTCTTTGCTAAGGGGTATGGGGCAATCGTTGGCGTTGTTTTATAAATTACGTCCTGTTCTTGTTGGAGGATTTGGGGGGTATCCGAGCTTTCCTCCTCTTTTTATTGCGGCTTTAACGAGGCGTGTGACATTTATTCATGAACAAAATGCTGTTATGGGGCGTGCCAATCGGGTGTTGGCAATTTTTGTGCGTGCAATCGCTGGTGGCTTGTTGTCGCCAAATGGCACTTATGCTCATAAAATACTTTTGACGGGGAATCCTGTCCGTGAGGCTGTGTTGAAGGCGGCCAAAATTCCTTATCATTCTTCAGAGGAGGAAAAGCCATTTAATTTTTTGATTTTTGGAGGTAGCCAAGGGGCTTCTGCTTTTTCACATATTGTTCCAGAAGCTATTGCTTTATTTGATGATAAGAACCGTAAACGTTTACGAATTGTACAGCAAGTCCGCGGTGAAGCAGGAAGGTTGATCAAAATCTATCGTGATATGGGGGTACAAGCAGAAGTTGCTCCTTTCTTTGATGATATGGCTGAACGTATGGCACATGCTCATTTTATTTTGTCGCGCGCTGGGGCTTCGTCCGTTTGTGAGATAGCGGTGATTGGTAGACCTGCTTTGCTTGTTCCCTATCCCCATGCTTTAGATCATGATCAGGCTGCCAATGCAGCTTTGCTTGCTCGTGTGGGGGGAGCGCAAATTATATCAGAAAAAGATTTAAATGCACAAAAGCTTTCTTCTCTTTTAATGCACGCTTGTTGTGCGCCCCATTTGTTGGAAAAACAAGCGCTTGCTGCAAAAAAAGTTGGACAACCTCATGCAACCCGTCGCCTTGCTGATATGGCTGAATCCTTAATTGCAGGGCGATTGTTGTCAGATATAAAAGAGGAGCTTTTTAATGAAAATGCCACTTGATATAGGCGTTATCCATTTTATCGGAATCGGGGGGATCGGTATGAGTGGAATTGCGGAGGTTTTTTATAATCTTGGCTATAAAGTTCAAGGGTCAGATCAAGTTGAAAGTGCAAATGTTGAACGTTTGCGGAAAAAAGGAATTAACGTTCATATAGGTCATTGTGCTGAAAACTTAGGGAATGCAGAGGTTGTTGTTTTTTCTACTGCCGTTAAAAAAACAAATCCTGAGTATATTGCTGCAAAGGAAAGACATTTGCCGCTTGTCAGACGTGCAGAAATGCTGGCGGAGCTGATGCGGTTTCGGCGTGCAATTGCGGTGGGTGGTACACATGGTAAAACAACAACCACATCAATGGTCGCAGCCCTTCTTGATGCTGGTCATTTTGATCCAGTGGTGATTAATGGCGGTATTATTAATGCTTATGGTACGAATTCTCGTACGGGAGATGGCGATTGGATGATTGTTGAAGCTGATGAAAGTGATGGTACATTTTTAAAGCTGCCTGCTGATATTGCTGTTATTACTAATATTGACGCTGAGCATTTGGATCATTATGGAAATTTTGATGCTGTGCGTGAGGCTTTTCGGCAATTCGTAGAAAATGTTCCTTTTTATGGTTTTGCTGTTTTGTGTCTTGATCATCCAGAGGTTCAGTCATTGGCGGGCCGTATTGATGATCGTTGGGTGATCACTTATGGTGCAAATCCACAAGCGGATGTTCGTTTTCTTAATCTTTCGATGGATGGTCAAAAAACGCATTTTGATGTTCTTGTTCGCTCACGCAAAACAGGAAGAAAGATTGAGTTGAAAAATTTGCTTTTGCCCATGGCAGGGCAGCATAATGTTGCCAATGCAACGGCGGCGATTGCTATTGCGCATGAACTTGGCATTTCAAATGAAGCTATAAAAAGGGGCTTAGCAGAATTTGGCGGAGTAAAACGGCGTTTTACGCGAACAGGAAGTTGGCGTGGCATTGAAATATTTGATGATTATGGACATCATCCTGTTGAAATAAAGGCTGTTTTGCGTGCTGCACGTGAGAGTGCAAAAGGGCGTGTTATTGCGATTGCACAACCCCATCGGTATTCCCGTTTGTATCATTTATTTGATGATTTTGCTGCTTGTTTTAATGATGCAGATACAGTGTTGATTACGCCCGTTTATGCGGCTGGTGAAGAGCCTATTGTAGGATTTGGTTCTCAAGAATTGGTAGAGCATATTAAAATGGCGGGTCATCGTGATGTGCGCTTGATACATGGTTTGGAAGATGTTGTGTCTCTTGTCTCAAAATTTTCTCAGGCAGAGGATTATGTTGTTTTTCTTGGTGCTGGCAATATCACACAATGGGCTTGTGCTTTGCCTCATCAGTTAGCGGTATTGGATGGTCATGATAAATTTTCAGCACATTGATGGTGAGGCGCTATTGGCGCAATTGCAACCACTGTTGGGTGGCGTGAGAGGAAAGCTTACACCTAATGTTGAGATGCGTAAGGTAACGTGGTTTCGCACGGGCGGGTTGGCAGAGCTTTTTTATCAGCCTGTTGATGAAGAAGATTTGGCTCTCTTTCTTCAAAATTTGCCTGAATTTGTTCCTGTAACAATTGTCGGTATTGGTTCTAATCTTCTGGTACGTGATGGGGGGGTTCCTGGTGTTGTGATTCGTCTTTCGCCAAAAAAATTTGGGCAAGTGAAGCAAGTTTCTCCAAAAGGCTTTTTAGTTGGTGCTGGTACGGCGGATAAACATTTAGCTGCTGCCGCTTTAGAAGCTGAGATTGCAGGTTTTCATTTTTATCATGGTATTCCTGGAGGTCTTGGAGGAGCTCTCAAAATGAACGCGGGTGCGAATGGTGTTGAAACCGCAGCGCGTGTTGTCGAGGTCTATGCGCTGGATCGTAAAGGGCAACGTCATATCTTGAGTGTGAAAGATATGCATTATTCCTATCGCCATTGTGATATTCCTAAAGATTTTATTTTTACGGCTGCTTTATTAGAAGGAAAAGTCGGCAATAAAGATGATATTCGTGCTGCTATGGATGAAGTTGCCCTCCACAGAGAAACAGTGCAACCTATTCGCGAAAAAACAGGGGGATCAACTTTCAAAAATCCTGAGAATACATCCGCGTGGCGCGTGATTGATGAAGCAGGGTGTCGTGGTTTACAGATTGGTGGCGCTCAAATGAGTGAAATGCACTGTAATTTTATGATTAATACAGGGCAAGCAACAGGATATGATCTTGAAGCATTGGGAGAAACAGTGCGTGCGCGTGTTTTTGCAAATTCAGCCCACCTTTTACAATGGGAAATAGAGCGTATTGGTCAATTTGAGCGTGGTCGAAGTGTTTCTCCTTTTGATCCATTTCATTGATTTATTGTTCACTAAAAAGTGAAAATAAAAAATTGAGTCATTTCAAAGAGATAATAAAAAATTTCTATTAAGAATCAATAAATTAACAAAGAATCTCTTGCATCAGGCTTTTGAGTCTGATTCATTATGCAAAATGCTAGGTTATTGATTCGCAAGGATAAACTTTGTTTTTCCTGTATGTAGTGCTGATGTATTCTATATAGACTACATATAGTATGCGAAAGAGGGTGATTTATTATGAAAGATAAACATATAGCTGTGTTAATGGGAGGTTTTTCTTCTGAACGGTCTATAAGTTTATCTTCAGGGGCGGCGTGTGCTGATGTTTTAGAGGTGCAGGGGTATCGCGTGAGCCGCGTGGATGTTGATGCTCATATTGCTTCTGTTCTTGAACAGTTGCAGCCCGATATTGCCTTCAATGCATTGCATGGTCCATTTGGTGAAGATGGTCGGATTCAGGGGATTCTTGAATATTTAAAAATTCCTTATACTCATTCTGGCGTGATGGCATCTGCTTTGGCAATGGATAAGGGACGTGCAAAAATTATCGTTGCAAATGTTGGGGTTTGTGTTGCTCCTTCTCGTATCATGAGCCGCTTTGCTTTGGGTCAAAAGCATCCCATGGAGCCTCCTTATGTAATTAAACCTGTGTGTGAAGGATCAAGTTTTGGTGTTGTCATTGTTCAAGGAAATGAAGCTGCACCGCCACATAATATTGGGGGAGCTGAGTGGGGGTATGCCGATGAGGTGATGATTGAAAAATATATTCCTGGTCGTGAATTGACTTGTGCTGTTTTGGGGAACGAAGTGCTGGATGTGTGTGAAATTCTTCCCGATAAACACTTTCCATTCTACGATTATGACTCAAAATATAAAACGGGTGGTTCTCTTCACATTTGTCCTGCACAACTTTCACTAAATATTTACCAAAGTGTGCAAAGAATGTCTTTAGCAGCCCATCAGGCGATAGGGTGTCGAGGTGTTAGCCGTTCTGATTTTCGTTTTGATGAAAAAACGGGAGAATTGGTTTGGCTTGAAATTAATACGCAACCCGGTATGACCTCGACGTCTCTTCTTCCTGATATTGCAAAAGCGAGCGGCCGTACTTACGGCGATATTGTTCAATGGATGGTGGAGGACGCATCATGTATGCGTTGAATGTTAATAAAACAAATGTTCCGATGGAGGTGCTTTCAGTGCCGGCTTTGCCACGTCTTTATCGTCGTTTTCTTCGGTTTATGTTTGAGTTTGTTTTTGTCAATATTCATATTCCACGCCATTTTGGCTCTTTTGCTGTTGTGTGGTTTTTCTTTGTTACGGCTTTTTATGGACTTTCATCAAGTGGTCAGATGGCTGTGATCGTAAATACGATCATATTGGATAGTAGTTTTGTGGTCACTCATGTCGATATAAGCGGTAATAAGCGCTTGGCAAAGCAGGATATTTTTAAAATTTTAAAACTTGATGTTGCGCCTTCTATATTCACTTTTGATGTTGAAAGAGCGCGTTCTCTGTTGGAAAAACAGGCTTGGGTGCAATCGGCTAATGTTCAGAAAATTTATCCCAATAGAATGCGCATTTCCATCGTGGAGCGTGAACCCTATGCCATTTGGCAACATGATGGCATAATGGATATTGTTGATAATACAGGTCGTGTCATTGTGCCTTTTAAAGGAGAAATTGTTCGGGATTTACCTCTTGTGGTTGGGCAGGGTGCACAAAATGCTGCTAAAGTGTTTATTCAAGCGCTGTCAGTCTATCCGGAAGTATATGATCGTATTCGTGCTTTTGTGCGGGTAGGTGATCGACGTTGGGATCTTGTTTTGAATAATGGAATGCGCGTTATGTTGCCTGAAAATGGTGCTCTTGAAAGGCTTTCTTCTCTTTCTTCGTCCGGTACAATGCAAGATCTTTTATCTCGCGATATTCTCAGTGTTGATTTACGTCTTGCTGATCGAATTACTATTTCTTTATCAGATGAAACGTTGGAGCGTTATCATGCTACTGTAGCAGAAGAAGAACGTATTTTAAAAGCGCGAAAGGCAGGAAGCCTATGATGCTACTCAGATCACATCATTTGAAGGGGCGTAAAACACGTTTTTTAACGGTACTTGATGTCGGTTCAAGTAAGATTGTTTGTCTTATTGCTTGTTTGCGTCCTTTGAAGCATGCACACTATTTACATGGTCGTACACATTCTACGGAAATTCTAGGCTTTGGAGTGCAGCGTTCACGTGGTATTAAATCCGGTGTTGTCATGGATATGTTTGCAGCAGAACAATCCATAAGATTGGCTGTTGATGCGGCAGAAAAAATGGCGGGTTTGGTGGTGGATTCAGTGATTGTGAATTTTTCCTCAAGTCGATTACAAAGTGCTTTGATTAATGGAAAGGTTCATTTGAATGGTCGTGAAGTCACCAAGCGTGATATGCGTATGGCCTTTTCAGATGTTTCGCGTAAAGCCTTTAATGCTGAACGTCATGTTATGCACTCAGTTCCAGTTTCGTATGTATTGGATGGAGATAAAGGAATTTTTGATCCTATTGGCATGGCAGGGGAAACATTTGGTGTCGACGTGCATGTGGTAACAGCAGAAACAGCCTCTTTGCGTAATTTGGAAACTTGTATTAATCGTGCACATTTGAGTGTTGAAGCAATGGTTGCTACTCCCTTTGCAAGTGGTCTTGCTGTCTTGATGAATGATGAGGCGCGTTTAGGGGCTGCATGTATTGATTTTGGTGGTGGAACAACAACATTTTCAGTGTTTTTTGAGGGGAAATTTATTCATGCAGATGCTCTTGCTGTTGGGGGGCATCATGTCACTCTTGATGTTGCGCGCGGATTTTCTATGTCTTTAACAGAGGCGGAACGTTTAAAAGTTGTTTATGGTTCAGCACTTTTAACAAGTGCTGATGAGCGGCAAATGATTAATGTAGCAGAAATTGGGAGTGAACAGCGTGAAACTCAATATCCTCGCGCGGTTCTTGGGCGTATCATTCGTGCGCGTGTTGAAGAAATTTTAGAAATGGTCCGTGATTGTTTAAATCGTTCTGGTTTTGGTCACATCATTGGTAAACGTGTTATTTTGACTGGGGGAGCAAGCCAGTTAACAGGATTGCCAGAAATGGCACGTACTATATTAGGAAGAAATGTTCGTATCGGGCGGCCTTTAGGTATTTCGAGGCTTCCTTCTCTTGCAAAAGGGGCGGCGTTTACATCTGCTGTTGGGTTGTTAATTTATCCGCAATTGGTGGGTTTTGAAGAAAAAACAATGCAGGCGGCAGGAAATCATTTATCGATGGGCACGCGTGGATATTTTCAGCGTGTTGGTCAGTGGTTGCGTGAGAGTTTTTAGTTAAGTCTAGTTGGATAAATTTCATCGCTTTGGCTTGCGGTGTCTTATGAGAAGGAAAAGAAAATGACGATTAATCTGCATCGGCCAGATATCGCGGAATTGAAGCCACGCATTACCGTTTTTGGTGTTGGAGGTGGTGGCGGGAATGCCGTGAATAATATGATAAATGCTGGTCTTCAGGGAGTTGACTTTGTTGTTGCAAATACGGATGCACAGGCTTTGGCTATGTCAAAGGCTGAACGTGTTATCCAACTTGGGGCAGCTGTGACAGAAGGTTTGGGTGCTGGGGCTTTGCCTGAAGTTGGACAAGCGGCGGCGGAGGAATGTATTGATGAAATTATTGATCATCTTGCAGACTCTCATATGGTTTTCATTACTGCTGGTATGGGGGGAGGAACTGGAACAGGGGCTGCTCCCGTTGTTGCTCGCGCAGCGCGTGAAAAAGGTATTTTGACTGTTGGTGTTGTGACAAAGCCGTTTCAGTTTGAAGGCGCACGTCGTATGAAAACGGCAGAGGCTGGTATTGAAGAATTACAAAAGTCTGTCGATACATTGATTGTTATTCCCAATCAAAATCTTTTCCGTATTGCAAATGATAAGACAACGTTTGCTGATGCTTTTGCTATGGCTGACCAAGTGCTTTATTCTGGTGTTGCTTCCATTACGGATTTGATGATTAAAGAGGGTTTGATTAACCTTGATTTTGCTGATGTTCGTTCTGTTATGCACGAAATGGGTCGAGCCATGATGGGAACGGGTGAGGCATCTGGTGATGGGCGTGCTTTGGCTGCGGCTGAAGCTGCTATTGCAAATCCATTGTTGGATGATACCTCTATGCGTGGGGCGCGTGGTTTATTGATTTCTATTACGGGTGGTCGTGATATGACTCTCTTTGAGGTTGATGAAGCTGCTAATCGTATTCGTGAAGAAGTAGATGCTGATGCGAATGTGATCTTTGGCGCTATTGATGATGAGTCATTGGAAGGTGTTATTCGTGTTTCTGTGGTTGCCACCGGTATTGATCGTGAAGTTAGTGATGTGGTTCAGTCCTCTCATCCTCAGATTCAAAGGCCTGCTTCTTCAATACGCAAGAGCGATCCTGGAACGTCACACAGTTCTTTTCATGTTCAATCATCGCCTCTGCGTTCTGAGTCAATGGTAGAAGTGATCGAATCACTTGAAATAGAGAAGGGTAAATCAACCGGAGAACAGTTCCGTCCCAAAAGTCAAATTTTTGCACAACCTGCAGAAGCAATGACGACACGAAGTGCCACGAATGCTATTGCGTATGGTTCAAATGCTGTTCAGGAACAGAGATCCAATGTGCCTCGTATGCAAGTAAGCCGTGGTTCTCAACAGGCGATGACGGCTCCTGTGAGTATGGAGGCAACAGCGCATGTTCTTGATGAGATGACAGGGCTTGTGAAGCAAAAAGAAAAGCCAGTGCAACCAAAACAAATGCAACAAATGCAACAAATGCAAGCGCGCGCTCCAATGCGTATGCCTGAGTTAAAGGATTTTCCTCCTGTTGCTCATGGACAAAGCCAAAGAACATTTGTGACGGATCAGGGTCCTCGTAATCTTTGGCAGCGTTTGAAACAGAGCTTGACACATCGTGAAGAAGCTGAGCCAGAAGCGAGGCTGGAGCCTGCTGTTAGATCGTCTCAGCAGAAAGAGTCTCATGTTTACAATAAAAACTCTCAGGCGCTTTCTCAAGATGCTTCTGTTTATGTTCCACGTCGTTCTGGTGAGCTGCATCCTCAGGTACCACAAGATCAGCGTACTTTTATAAGTGAAGAAGATCAGTTGGAAATACCAGCATTTTTACGTCGTCAGGCAAATTAATTGATGAAAAATGAGGTAAAGTAAGAAATTTTATTATTTCTTTAATGATCAGACAAAATTATACAGTAAAATATATTACTGTTTTTTGGATAAAATACTTTGTTTTAAAAAAACCGCTTACAATAAGCGGTTTTTTTTATTATTTACTATGAATATTTTTTATAGTTTTATAAATTTTGTTAAAAGATGTACAAGCAATTTAATAAAATGATATGATGAATTTAGTACCAAAATATCAGTCTACTCTTAAAAAAGCAGTAACATTTAAGGGGATTGGCGTTCATAGTGGCTGTTTGTCAGTGGTAAAGGTTTGTCCAGCGGATGTTGGGTGTGGTATTGTTTTTAAGCGTTGTGGATTAGACGGAACAGAGAAAATATTTCAAGCCCATGCATCGCAAACAGGAGAAACTGAATTATCAACAGTACTTGGAGATGGAGATGTAAGGGTTGAAACAATTGAACATTTGATGGCGGCAATTGCTGCTTATAATTTGGATAATCTTGTTATTGAAGTGTCACATAATGAGATTCCTATTTTGGATGGTTCAGCGTGGCTATATTGCCAAGCTTTTGAAGATGTTGGTATTGTACAGCAAAATGCGTTGCGTTCTTATTTCATTATAAAAAAGCCGGTGCGAGTTGAAGGAGCTCATGGTGTTGCAGAGCTTTTGCCATTCGATGGACGTCGTTTTGATATAACGATCTCTTTTCCTTCTTCTGCTATTGGTAAGCAACATTTCAGTTTTGATCTTACCACACGAGGGTTTAGGGATGATTTGTCACGTGCGCGCACTTTTGGTTTTATCAAAGACGTGGAAGAATTAAGGCTTTCTGGAAAGGCGAGAGGCGCTTCTTTGGAAAATTCTCTTGTTATCGACCTTAATGATAAAATTTTAAATCCCGATGGTCCTTATTGGGAGAATGAATGTGTTCGGCACAAGATGCTTGATGCGATTGGTGATACTGCTTTGCTTGGGGCACCTTTTATTGGATTATTTCGTTCTTATTGTAGTGGGCATAGAATTAATGCGCAATTGGTGAAGGCTGTTTTGGCAAACGAATCATATTATGAAAAAAGCTTTTTAGAGAAAAAGTAAAAAATTTGGCAAGACTTTTTTATCGTTTATTTGATTTTTAAGGGGATGATTGACCTAAACTGCTAAATTGGTTATGTGGATTTTAAAGTGATATGGTATAAAACCTTTGATAAATTGTTTTTGCTACAAGGTGATATTCTGTGGAGGCCGGAAAAACTATGAAAAAATCTCATGTGTGCATTGGAAATATGACATATAGAAAATCTAACATTGTACGCAAGATATTGGGGGTGGTGCTTTTGGGAAGCACCTGTATGTTAGCGGGATGCCTCTTTAAAGAGAAAAATACCCTTGATCCATCTGCTTATGTTTTGAAAATAGAGCCACCAGATGTTTTATATAATCAGGCGCTTGCTAGCCTTGAAAGTGGGCGGCTTGGGGATGCATCGAAGAAGTTTTTGAAGATTGAAAAACAGTACGCTTATACAGACTGGGGACGTAAATCTTTGGTCATGGGTGCTTTTACTAATTATCGACTCGGAAAGTATGATGATTCAATTAGTATGGCTCAACGCTATATTACTCTTTATCCAGGGTCGACTGACTCGGCTTATGCATACTATATTATTGGTCTTTCTTCTTTCCGTCGGATTCCTGATGTTACGCGTGATCAACGTGATACGAAACGCGCTATTGCTGCTATGCAGCTTCTTATAGAGCGTTATCCTAATTCTGAGTATGTCAAGGATGCTAAGGATAAAATCCGTTTTGGTCGCGAACAACTGGCTGGTAAAGAAATGCAGATTGGCCGTTATTATGAAGAGGGGCGGCGCTATCTTGCGGCAAGTAGACGGTTTCGTACCGTGGTTGAAGAGTATTCTGATACAAATCAAATTGAAGAAGCACTTTTCCGCTTGACTGAGGTTAATCTTGCTCTCGGCTTAACGGCGGAAGCACAGACGGCAGCAGCTATTTTAGGACGTAATTATCCCAAAAGTGAGTGGTATAAATTTTCTTATAATCTCTTGCAGAAGAATAAAATATCACCACGTGAGCATAAATCTTCTTGGATCTCAAATGCTTTAGGTGGTGACAAGAAGAGGGTACGTTGATTCTCTATGTTGGTACAGCTTTCGATTCATAATATTGTTTTGATCGAAACGCTCGATATTCATTTTACAGCGGGGTTGACGGTTTTAACTGGAGAAACGGGTGCGGGGAAGTCTATTCTCCTTGATGCTTTATCACTTGCTCTAGGGGGGCGGGGTGATGCTTCGCTTGTGCGTCATGGGGCTGACCGCGGGCAGGTCACAGCTGTTTTTGATGTGTCTGTTTCACATCCTGCACGTCAACTTATTCGTGAGAATGGTCTTGATGATGAGGGTGATATTATTTTACGACGTGTGCAATCAAGTGATGGACGTAGCCGTGTTTTTATCAATGATCAGGTGTCTAGTGTTGCATTGATGCGGAGTGTTGGCCGTTTGCTGGTTGAAATCCATGGACAACATGATGATCGTGCGCTTGTTGATGTTGCTACACATCGCCAATTATTAGATGCCTTTGGTGGTCTTGAAGATGAAGTGGAAAATTTGCGTCAGTGTTATCACACATGGCGTGAATTTGAGGAGCGTTTGCAACGGCAGCGTCTTAAAGTAGAGAGTGCTGTACGGGAGGTTGATTATCTTCGTGCGTGTGTAGAAGAGCTTGAAAAGCTTGATTTTAAAGTTGGTGAAGAGGAAGCTCTTTCTCTTCGTCGTGCTGATATGCTTAAATTAGAAAAAATAGCGACAGATATTAAAGAAGCGGATGATCTTTTAACGGGTCAAAAATCACCAATCCCAGTGCTTTCTAATTTGGTGAGGCGTTTGGAGCGGAAAATTCCTGAGGCGCAAGAACTTATTGCACCAGTGGTGAAATCTATTGATGAGGCATTGCATGCACTTGCAACAGCACAAGAAGGTATTGAGACGGCAATACGAGCATTAGATTTTGAACCTGATGAATTGGAACGGATAGAAGAGCGTCTTTTTTCTCTTCGGGGTTTTGCTCGTAAATATCAAGTTTCTGCGGATGAATTGATTCAGTTACGCGATAAAATGGACGCAGAACTCGCTGATTTTGAAGAGGCTCAGACTATATTGACATGTTTTGAAGATGAGGCAGAGCAGGCAAAGAAAAATTATGATACATTGGCGCAAGCCTTAACAATAAAGCGTCGGGAGACAGCAAAGCATTTATCGGAAAGTGTTATGGCTGAGTTGCCGGCATTGAAATTAGAGAGGGCTGAATTTATTGTTGAAATGCAAAGTGATATGGAAAAGCGGAGTGCAGAGGGATGTGATCGTATTGAATATTGGGTGCGAACAAATCCTGGAACACGTGCTGGGCCGATGCTTAGTGTGGCTTCTGGCGGTGAATTATCTCGTTTTTTGCTGGCATTAAAAGTTGTTTTATCTGATCGAGGATCAGCACCGACGCTGATTTTTGATGAAATTGATACAGGCGTTGGGGGGGCTGTTGCAGCGGCTATTGGGCATCGGTTGCAACGCTTATCAGAACATGTCCAAGTTTTTGCTATTACGCATGCTCCACAGGTTGCATCGAAAGCGCATGGTCATTTTCTTATTTCAAAAATTGAGAGTCATGATAAAGGACGCTTTGTTACTGCGATTCATAAAATGAAAGAACATGAGCGTGCAGAAGAAATTGCCCGTATGTTGGCTGGAGAACAGATTACTGAAGAAGCGCGTGCAGCGGCTCAAAAGCTTCTAGCATAAAGGTAATTAGTCAGCGATAAAAATACTAGAAAGCTTATATTTATTGAGATTCACTTGATGAGGAGGCGTGGGAGGCCCTTGTGGCAGCGCTTGTAATGTGGAATAGATTTTATGAACAAAGATGCATATAAAAATCTCACAGCTGTTGAAGCAGAACGTGAATTAAAGTGGTTGGCAAAAGAGATTGCACGTCATGATGTGCTTTATAATCGTGATGATCAGCCTGAAATTTCTGATGCAGAATATGATGCTTTACGTCGTCGTAATGCAGAAATTGAAGCTCTTTTTCCAGAGCTTATACGTATTGATTCTCCTTCACATAAAATTGGAGCACCAATTTCTGAAAAATTTGAAAAATCTGTTCATGCACAGCCTATGCTTTCACTTGATAATGCGTTTAGCTCTGAAGATGTTACTGAATTTATTGAGCGTATTCGTCGTTTTTTACGTCTTCCAGAAACACAAGTGTTGGAAATAACAGCAGAGCCCAAAATTGATGGTTTATCTTTGTCTTTGCGCTACCAAAAGGGGCGGCTTGTGCGTGCGGCAACGCGTGGGGATGGAACTGTCGGTGAAAATGTGACGGCAAATGCCCGAACAATTGCTGATATCCCACAAGTTTTGCAAGGTGATTTTCCTGATATCATTGAGGTGCGTGGTGAAGTTTATATGGGGCGGGAAGATTTCCAAGCACTGAATATCAACCAACAAGAGAAGGGCAAGTTAACCTTTGCCAATCCTCGAAATGCGGCGGCTGGTTCACTCCGTCAGCTTGATTCACGGATAACCGCTAGCAGAAAACTTCAATTTTTTGCTTATGCTTGTGGTGAGGTGAGTGAAATATTGGCAGAAAGTCAAATGGAGATGATGAAAAAGCTAAAAGAATATGGCTTTGTTATCAATCCATTAACAAAAGTCTTTAAGACAGTAAAAGAAATTATTTCGTATTATCACGATATCGAAGAATGCCGTCATTCTTTAAGCTATGATATTGATGGCATTGTTTATAAGGTTAATGATTTGATGCTCCAAAAGCGTTTGGGGTTTGTTTCTCGTTCGCCGCGTTGGGCTATCGCCCATAAATTTCCAGCAGAAAAAGCGATAGCGCTTTTGGAAGATATTGACATTCAAGTTGGTCGCACGGGAGCTTTGACACCTGTTGCACGTCTTACGCCTATTACTGTTGGTGGAGTGGTGGTGACCAATGCTAGTTTGCATAATGAGGATTATATTAAGGGAATTGGTCATAAAGGAGAGCCCATTCGTGAAGGACGTGATATCCGTGTAGGTGATAGCGTGATTGTACAACGTGCTGGTGATGTGATCCCTCAAGTTATTGATGTTATCATTGAAAAACGCCCGAAAGATGCTGCTGTTTTTATTTTTCCTCATTTGTGTCCAGCTTGTGGGAGTCATGCTGTTCGTGAAGTGGGAGAAGCCGTGCGTCGCTGTACAGGAGGGCTTATTTGTCCTGCACAAGCAATTGAACGTATTCGTCATTTTGTTTCACGCAATGCTTTTGATATTGAAGGCTTGGGTAAAAAACAGGTAGAGTTTTTTTTCCATGTTCAAGATGAGGCGCTTTGTATTCATACACCAGCCGATATTTTTACTTTACAACGGCGCCAAGAAAAGTCTTTGATACGTTTGGAAAATATGGAAGGTTTTGGTACTGTTTCAGTGCGGAAATTGTATGATGCCATTAATGCGCGCCGAGAAATTCCTTTGAGCCGTTTTTTGTTTGCATTGGGGATTGGTCATGTTGGCGAAGTGAATGCACGCCGCCTTGCACGTGCTTATAAAAATTATACAGCTTTTGAGACTGCGGCTATGGAAGCATTTATGCCATGTGATAAGGAAAATGAAGAAGGAAATGAGGCTTGGATAGAGCTTACCAATATCGAAGGAATTGGACCACAGGTAGGGAGCGCAATTGTTGATTTTTATCAAGAAGAGCATAACCGTGAGATTTTATCTGTTTTGCTTGAAGAAGTAACTCCTCTTGATGAGGAGCCTATCATAGCAGATTCTTCACCAATAGCGGAGAAGATCATTGTTTTTACAGGAACTTTGGCGCATATGTCACGTGATGAAGCAAAAGCATTGGCAGAGCGATTGGGGGCTAAAACATCTGGTTCACTTTCTAAAAAAACAGATCTTCTTGTTGCAGGACCTGGAGCGGGCTCCAAATTGGCTAAAGCTGAGGAATTAGGTGTTGAGGTTATCGATGAAGAGGCTTGGCTACAGCTGATTGAGAAACATAATGTTTAGAGGATGTTTTCTAGAAGATCGTATGCTGTTTGTATGATTATCTCTCTTACATTTTTTGGGGGATGAAATCAAAAAGAGGGATAATAGTGGCTGTTTTTTGCAAAAACAGAGCGCCATATATTTTAATATTTATTACGTTATTTAAAATAATTAACGTTGAGCTTAAATATTAAACTTAAACTATTATGATGAAGAATATACAAGGTTATTATTAGTAAAATTTATAAATTATCATTGTGAAGCAAGGTAAAAATTGTAAATAAATATGTATAATTTAATCCAAAATGCCGTAATAAACCAATTATAATGACGTAATAGAAATATAACGCGGAAAATTACAAAATATAACGAAAGTTTCCATATAAAGGAAATAGGGATATAATAATGTCTAGATGGAGATCGCCAAGATAAGTATTACCACGTATAGGTGTATCTCATCTTGCTTCACCTAGGTTAGCGTTTACCATACCAGCAAAAAACTTGAAGTATCTTGTAGAAATATTTTTCATATTTCCTGACGCAGATACATATTTTTCCCTTAAAAAGAGAAAATCCTGTGTTTTGTAGAAAGAGTAAAAGTTATAGGTTGCTTCATTTAAAGGGGCATTGTTGCTTCTTTTGCCCATTTTTTATCTTCTTCATTTAAGTAAGGTGCATTCATCTGATAAACGCGCGCATGGTAATCATTGAGCCATTGTCGTTCTTCTTGTGTCAAAAGCTCTGGAAGGATTAACCGTCGATCAATGGGGCAATGTGTGAGTGTTTCGAACGAGAGCATTTCTATATCTCCACCATCAATTTTTTGTGCTGGTTTCACAATCATCAAATTTTCAAGACGGATACCAAAAGCGCCTTCGCGGTAATAGCCTGGCTCGTTTGAAAGAATCATACCGGAGATGAGTTCTTGGCATCCTTTGCGAGAAATATTTTGCGGTCCTTCATGGACAGAAAGATAAGATCCAACACCATGACCGGTGCCATGGGCATAATCAAAACCAGCTTTCCACAATGCAATGCGTGCAAGAGCATCAAGGTCTTGCCCTCGTGTGCCTTTTGGAAATCTGATAGTTGAAAGAGCAATCATGCCTTTGAGGACAAGCGTAAAACAGCGTTTTTCTTCTTCTCCAATATTCCCAATTGCTACGGTGCGTGTGACATCAGTCGTGCCATCACGATATTGTCCACCTGAATCAACGAGGTAAAGTTCACCGGCTTTGAGTTGTTTATTTGTTTGCGTTGTTACACGATAATGAATAATGGCACCATTTTCTCCTGCTGCTGAAATTGTATCAAAAGAAAGATCTTTAAGTTTTTCTCCCATTTCTTTTGCTGTATTTATGCGAAATTCTTCTAATTTTTGAGCAGCAGAAATTTCACTTATTGACCCTAGTATTTGTTTATCTAACCAAGAAAAAAAACGGGTTAGGGCAACACCATCGCGTAGATGCGCTTTGCGTGCGCCATTGAGTTCTGTGTCATTTTTAATGGCACGTGGTAGAGCAGCAGGATCGGTAAGTGTGATAAAAAAGCTATTTGTTTCTTCAATAACAGTTCGTAATTTTTCGCATGTTAGCTGTGGATCTAAGGCAAACACTGTCCCTTTTTGAACATACTCTTTGATCTTGGGAATAAGCTGTTCTGGTTCATATAATTTTGCATAACGTTCTAGATATTGTTTCTGTTCTACACCAAGTTTTTTGCTGTCAATGAATAAAGCTGGTGTTTCGTTAAGTGGAATGAGAGCAAAACAAAGGGAAAAAGGCGTGTTGGAAACATCATTGCCCCGTATATTGAATGTCCATGCAATGGAAGAGGGGTCTGTAAAAATAAAAGCATTTGCATGAGTTTGCTGTATATCTTTGTAAATCAAAGCGAGTTTTTCATCTGTATCGCACCCAGCATATTTGAGAGGGTGAATTGATAAGGCAGATTGTGGTAATTTTGGTTGATTATGCCAGAGCAAATCAATGGGATTATGTTGAACTTCTACAAGTTTTCCACCTGCTTTCATTTCTAATGCATTTCTCAATGCATTGGTGGCAGCAATCGTGTGAAGCCATGGATCAAAGCCAATAGAAAGTTTTTGACCATTTTTTTCAAGCCATTGTGAGGGAGGACAAGTTATGAGATCTTCATAATTAAAAATATCAGGATCAGTTTGTTGGCGAACTTGGAGCTTATATCGCCCATCTGTAAATATGATGGCTTTGTTTTTTAAAATCAGTGCAATCCCAGCTGATCCAGTAAAGCCGGTTAACCAGCTAAGGCGTTGAGCATGAGGAGGGACGTACTCTCCTTGATGCTCATCACACCGCGGAACAAGAAAACCATCGAGTCCAAGGTGATCGAGTTCTTTACGAAGGCAAGAAATGCGTTCTGCTGCATAAGCAGGATTTGTTGTCGCCTCAAAAGATTGATACATAACGACGTCCTTTTCTTTTATTTTATTTCAGATGTATCGTAACCCATCCTTGCCGGTGGTATGTTTCGATATGCTTCATTCCTTGTTTTATATAAGTCTCCAAAACATGGGCATGTTGTTCTTCAAGAATTCCAGAGAGTATAAGTGATCCCCCTTTTTGAAGTGCCTTTACCACTTCTTGCGCAAGTTCAATAAGCGGATTAGCAAGGATATTGGCAACGATGAGATCAAAAGGGGTTCGTGATGCAATTGCATCATGGGCAAAATCTGTTGCTGTAATAGCTGTAATATATTCCTTGACACCATTGAATTCGATATTGTGTTGTGCAACTTGAACAGCAATTGGGTCAATATCGGATGCAAGCACAGTAATTGGTTTGAGCATTGCTATACCAATGGCTAGTACACCGCTCCCAGTACCAAGATCAAGGGCATTTTTTGGATTTTCGTGTTTCATGACTTTGGCAATCATTTCTAAACAACCGGCTGTTGTTCCATGATGTCCGGTGCCAAAAGCTTGATTAGCTTCAATTTCAATAGGGAGAACATTTGCTGGAATGGCGTTTCGGTTGTGACTTCCATGAAGGAAAAAAGGACCAGCTTGCACAGGTTTTAGTCCTTCTAGGCTTTTTTGTACCCAATCAATGTTGGGTAAAACTTCCATATTAATTTTATCAAAATCTATAGAGAGAACGCTTGCAAAATGTTTTAATGCGTTCTCTTGATTGTCTTGATCGACATATAGAGAAAGCTCATATACAGCATTTTGTTCATCTATCTCTGTAAGAGCAAGAGGATAACCTTCTTCGTCAAAGGCTGTTTCTATAAGGGTATAGAACCGTTCTGCTTCATTTTTAGAAGCAGTATAATAGAGGCGAATTTGTTGCGACATGCTGTTCTTTCTTTTGATCGGTTTTTTTAGTTTAAGACGAGTTTTTTTAACCGTTCAATGGCGATTTCATCTTTTAATTCGCTATCGCTTTCTTTCGTGTCATAACGGATAACGCCAGCTAATTTTCCACCTTTTTTAAGTAAAAAAATTGCTGCTGTATGGTTATATGTATAGTTTCCATCTGTTTCAGGAACTTTTTCAGCAACGATGTTGAAAGAATTGACCATTTTATGAACTTTATCAGGATCTCCACTAATGCCAACAATTTTATTGTTAAAATTACTGAGATAATCATGGAGTACTTTTGGTGTGTCACGTTCAGGATCAACAGTCACAAACCATATACCTAATTTATCAGCTTCAGGCCCAAGGGCTGTAAGCCATCGATCAAGATTCATCAGTGTGGTAGGGCAGCTTTCAGGACACATAGTGAAGCCGAAAAAAATTATTGAAGGCTTGCTTCGAACATCAGCCTCAGTAATATTTTTTCCATTAGAATCAGTGAGAGTAAAGTTATCACCTAAAGGCTTATTTGTCAGCGTATCATAAATAAAAACACCTGCAAGAAATATGATTGTCAGCCCCAAGATGCGTATTACATTTTTCATAGTTTGACTCTCTTAGATAGATCGAGAAATTGTAACATCGGCAGGTTTGTTTTGCAATGTTTGTTTCATGGTTGATTTTATTGGCTTGATTGGTATGTCTTTCCATATCTATTGATAAAACATTGGTGAAAGATGTATGAATATTGAGAAAGATCTTCGATTTCATGAAAGTGAACCTCGTATCCATACGACAGCGCGGCTGCATGGTTGTAAATTAGGGCGCTATGTGGAAATTAATGAGCGGGTGATTTTACGGGATGTAACCGTTGGAGATTTTTCTTATTTAGAGCGTAATAGTGAGGCTATTTATAGCGATATTGGCCGTTTTTGTTCTATTGCATCTCATGTACGGATGAATGCGTTGGAGCATCCTATGGAGCGCGTTTCAACGCATAAAATAACCTATCGTCCAAACGAATATTTTCGTTATATGGCATTAGATAGTGGTTTTCGTGAAAGGCGTTGTGCAAAACGTGTTATTATTGGGCATGATGTGTGGATTGGACATGGTGCGGTTATTATGCCTGGAGTGACAATTGGTCATGGCGCTATCATTGGCGCGAACGCTGTTATAACGAAAGATGTTATGCCTTATACGATTGTCGTTGGGGTGCCTGCTAAGCGATTGCGGATGCGTTTTCCCAATCATGTGATAGAATGCCTTTTAAATATGGCTTGGTGGGATTGGCCACTTGATAAAATTCACGACGCATTGCCTGATATGCAAAATCTGCCCATTGAAGCCTTTGTTCGTAAATGGAAATGATAGTCAGAATAAAACAAAGTGGTTTCTTGAAAAAACGGATCGTGGTTTACTTGTAATTAAGCTTTGTTTACAAAATTGTCTAGTACACGCTTTTCTCCGGCTTTTTCGAACATTATTGTCAATTTATGATCGTCTATTGCTGTAATATAACCATAGCCAAATTTTATGTGAAAAATCCGATCATTGACAGAAAAATCTGATGGTGCATGAGAGATTGATTGAGAGATAACTTTCCCTTCAATATTCTTGTTTTTTTGTGCACGCTTTTGTCTTGGTGTTGCATAGTCAGTATAAAAGGAATCGTGATATTGAAAGGAAGATTTTCCATAACCACCATAGGATGTTTCCATTTCTACAACTTCTATATGTTCTGCTGGTAATTCATCTAGAAAACGGGAGGGAAGAGCAGGTTGCCAAAGTCCATGAATTCTTCGATTCGATACAAACCATATATGCAAATGTTTTTTTGCTCTTGTTAGACCTACGTAAGCAAGACGCCGTTCTTCTTCTAATCCTGAACGTCCACCTTCATCTAATGAGCGCTGGTGGGGAAAGAGTCCTTCTTCCCAACCTGGAAGAAAAACTGTTTCAAATTCAAGTCCTTTGGCTGAATGAAGTGTCATGATGTTGACTGCATCCATATTTTCATTATTTTCCGTTTCCATAACGAGTGCAACATGTTCCAAAAAACTTTGAAGATTTTCAAATTGTTCCATGGAACGAATCATTTCTTTAAGATTTTCTAGTCTTGTAGGAGCCTCTGGTGAGCGATCTTCTAACCACATGGTTGTATAACCAGAATCATCAAGGATGATCTCGGCAAGTTCTCTATGAGGAGTGTCTTGAAGCATATTTTGCCAGCGGCGGAAGTTTTCAATGAGGCTTCGTAACGCACTGCGTGCCTTAGGCTTTAATTCATCTGTTTCAATGATGTCAGCGGCAGCAGAAAAGAGAGGAACAGCACGTGCACGTGCACTCTCATAAAGAATGCGCAGGGTTGCATCTCCTATGCCGCGTTTGGGTGTATTAATAACACGCTCAAAAGCTAAATCATCAGTGGGTTGGACAACAACGCGTAAATAAGCCATGGCATCACGTATTTCCATTCGCTCATAAAAACGAGGACCACCAATGACGCGATAATTAAGGCCAAGCGTTACAAAGCGATCTTCAAATTCACGCATTTGAAATGATGCGCGTACCAATATAGCCATATGATTTAATGCATGACCGGTTTGTTGTGCACGTTCGATTTCTTCTCCGATTGCTCGTGCTTCTTCTGCCGAATCCCATGCTGAATGAATTTTTACCTTTTCTTCCTCACTCTTTACTTGAGCAGAAAAAAGGACTTTTCCCAGTCTTTCTTCATTATGAGCAATGAGATGGGAGGCGGTTTTAAGAATATGAGATGTTGAGCGATAATTGCGTTCTAGACGAATAATTTTAGCAGAAGGAAAATCTTTTTCAAAACGTAATATGTTTTCGACTTTTGCACCACGCCATCCATAAATGGATTGATCATCATCGCCAACACAACAAAGATTAACATGTTGACCTTGAGGATGTTGGGCCAAAAGCCGAAGCCAAAGATATTGTGCTGTATTTGTATCTTGATATTCATCGACAAGAATATAACGAAATTGAGAATGATATTCGCGAAGAATATCTGGATTATGTTGGAAGATAGAGATAGAATGAAGTAGAAGGTCACCAAAATCACAAGCATTAAGATCTTTTAATCGATTTTGATAACTGTGATAAAGTTCACGTCCCATGCCGTTACCAAAGGAATGAGCATCACTTTTTGAGATATGTGTTGGTGAAAGTCCTTGATTTTTCCAAGAATCAATCATCATGGCAAGGTTTCGTGCGGGCCAACGCTTATCGTCTAATCCTTCAGCTTGAATAAGTTGTTTTAAAAGTCGAAGAACATCATCGCTATCGAGAATTGTAAAGTTTCTTTTTAAATCAACAAGCTCTGCGTGACGGCGTAAAATTTTAGCTCCAGTGGAATGAAAGGTTCCAAGCCAAGGCATACCTTCAACAACTTCTCCAATAAGTTCACCAATACGTATTTTCATTTCACGGGCTGCTTTGTTGGTGAAAGTGACAGCAAGTATTTGCTGAGGAGAGGCAAGTCCAGAGCGTAAAATGTGAGAAATACGGGTTGTTAAAACGCGTGTTTTTCCTGTACCAGCACCTGCAAGAACTAAAAGAGGTCCCTCAGTACTCATAACAGCTTGTTGCTGTTCTGGATTGAGTTGTTCTAAATAGTCTGTGTTATATGATTTTTGTTCTTTTAGAGTATGGGAGAAAAAACCAGAGCTCTTCTTATCATGGTCTGGAGGGGAATCTTCTTCAAAGAAAGGTATGGTGTGATCAGAAAAATTACTCATTATATCTCTTTTGTAGTCTTTTTTTTATTGAAGTTCTAGATTAAAAAAACTTCTCTTAAAAAGTCACAACAGTTTCAGTTGAACAGACAGAAAGAGAACGTAAAAAAATAAGCACAACCATTAAAGGCTTTGGGTGAGAACGCTTTGAAGGGCATAAACGCGTAACGAAGCCGAAAGATTTACTTGTTGTGGTCTTTTGCTATCAATATCGGTAATAATAAAGGCTAAAGATTGTCCTTTTTTGCGGGCTATATCTTTTAGAATATCTAAAAATGGTGGTTCTAAAGAGACGCTTGTTGCGTGTCCATCAACGCGAACAGATATCTTTCGTGGAATGACTTTTGACCAATCGATAGAATTATTTTCGTGCATTTTTCCACCTTTATTCGTCGTTTCGCAAACGATTTTGATCAAGAAATTTTTGCATTTTTAAAGATTTTTGCTGCTCAAAATTTTTTTCAGTTTTTGTTCGTCCAAAACGATAACGATTTTGCTCAGCACAAAGAGATTTTTCTGTACGTTTTTTTTGTTTTCGAAATTGGCGAAGATTAATCAATTCAGTCATGAGAAAAATTATTTTTTCCGAAAGGAATCTAAAGAGACAACATCAGCACTTTGATTTTGTTTTGCATCGTTATTTGAAGGTTCTTTATTTGTACTGAGATTTTGTTCTTTTGTAAGCGTATTTTCTATTTTTTGTTTGTTTGATAAGGTAATAGGCGTAGTTGAGGTATTTTCTGAATTTTCACTTTCTCCAGAGGTCAGATTTGAGGGCAGATCAAATGCTGCTTCAAATGCTGCTACAGGATCATAAAAGACCTGAATGGAAGTAAAAGGAATCACGAGCTTTTCGGTTATTTCCCTGAAAGAGAGGGTTACTTCGAAAGCTGTTTCTGAAACACTGAGATTTCTAAATTGATGTTGTAAGACGATTGTCATTTGCTCGGGATAGCGATTTTTTAGCCGAGGGGAAATTTTAACGCCTAGGGCATTTGTCAAAAAAGTTATAAAAAAATGATGATTTCCCGGAAGACCTGCTTTGGCAACTTCCGATAAAACTTTACGGATAACTCCACGAAGCGCATCCTGAACGAGAATATCATAACGAATTTGATCTTTAACCATCGAAGTTTATTCCTTTTATTTCACGTAGCAGAATGGGGCGTATTGATATTGTGTGACAGAATATATTTTAAATTAGCAGATTTTTTCTACGATGCACCTCAATAAATCGAATAAATACGAAACTCTATGGTAAATAATGTCTGATAATGTCTGAAAGATCAATCAACAACATTTAAAAAAGTGAAGGCTTCTGTTGCCAGGTGCCTCCGAACCCCGCTTAAACCTGCGACGGTTTAAGACTTAAATTGAAACATTCACACCACCTTAAGCGGCGAGACGTGCTTCCGCATAGTTGTCATTTGCAACTACTCATTTAGCCCGATAACGGTGGTACAATGCCGAGTAAAAGAGCGATCTTTACACCCTTGTCGATCCTATTTCGCCCCCACCAAAATATAATTTTGATTTTTTATATTTTGGTGGAGGCGCCGGGTACCGCCCCCGGGTCCAATAGGTTTATTTCACCGTCCATTTATTACCATAGCTGGTAAACCAGCCCTCTAAATATAGATGAAGAACAGTCTTAGGAAAAGGGGGGTTGTTAATATTTTTAATCCTCTAATTATTTATGGAGCTATATGATGCGGCTGTAAAGTATAGACCGCTCATTTTTGGAGAGGAGATGATGCAAAATGACAAATAATCTAGCAGATATTAAACTATATGATTCAAATCCCGATGAAGCAGCAGTAGAACGACTTAGCCGTCGTTTAGCTTTAGTGATGAAAAAGCAGGATGCAGCGCTTGTTGCTACATCGGATCCAAAAGAGTTAGAATGTGTTGAAAAATGGGTTCAAGATGTTTTAGAAGCCGATGAGAAGAGTGCTAAAATGGCTGTTTCAAAAGTGGCTGAGATGATGTCTGGAGAGCGTAGAAAAAGTCGACTGACTTTTTATTATCTAGTTGCTAAGCAACTTAATGCACTTCATAAAATTTAAACAATATTAAATTTGTGATAATGATAAAAAAAAGCCCAATTTCTTGGGCTTTTTCGTTGATAAAAAGGGTTAATGTTTTTCATCCTCTTGGAGGTAGCCTCCTTTACGCATACTCGGGACAAAGAGAAGAGCAATGAATGCCATGATCATCACGACGGTTATATAAAAATAAAAGAGTGATTCATGACCGTACTTTTTTAATCCAAGCGCAACGTATTCAGCAGAACCACCAAATAAGGCGTTGCCAATGGCATGAGAGATGCTAACGCCTAATGCGCGTATTGAAGAGGGAAACATTGCTGATTTGACGACACCAGAGATGGATGTATACATGCTCATAATGAAGAGCAAGCCAATAATGACGGAAAAGGCAACCCATATACTATGCGTATTACCGATTATCCAGAGTCCAGGAAATGTAAAGATGGCAGAGAGTATACTCCAAATAATAAGTAAAGTTTTTGTTCCAATTTTATCGGCTATGATACCAGCTATGGGTTGGAATAGGATGAAAATGAATAGTACAGCTGTCATAATCGTTGTTGCGGTATGTTTATCAAAGCCGGTGGTTGTGATCAGATATTTTTGCATATAAGTCGTAAAGGTGTAAAACGTGAGTGATCCTCCTGATGCAAAGCATGCAATTACGACAACGGCTTTTGTATGCTTGGTGAGAAGTTCCTTAAGACTGCCAGAGTGTTTGTGAGAGCGGCTTTCTTTCGTGGTTGTTTCGTGGAGAGAACGACGCAGATAAATCGCAATCACTGCCCCGAATCCACCAATTACAAAAGGAATACGCCATCCCCATGCTTTTAACTGATCTTCAGAGAGATAAGATGCTAGAATAAATATAATGAAGCTGGCAAGAAGTTGACCTGTAATAAGGGTGGCTGATTGGAAAGAAGCAAAAAGCCCACGATGTTTTTTGAGAGCAACTTCGCTCATATAAGTGGCTGCTGTACCATATTCACCACCCGCTGAAAGTCCTTGCATCATCCGAGCTAAAAGTAAAAGGATTGCTGATGTTATTCCTAAGGTTTCATAGGTGGGAAGTATGGCGATGAAAAAAGAGCCACCACACATCATAAAAATGGATATAAGCATCGAGCGTTTACGTCCATAACGATCGGCGACAAATCCTAAAAACCAAGCTCCAATAGGGCGCATAAGAAAGCCAATAAAAAACACACCCGCGGTTTTTAACAGTGGTGTAATCGTATCACCATCGGAGGGAAAAAATTGTGATGCAAAATAAATTGATGCAAATGAGTAAACGTAAAAATCATACCATTCTACGAGATTTCCTGATGCGCTTGCTATAATAGCAAAAACACGTTTTCTTGCATCCTGTGATGCTGAAGTTGTTTCATTTTTCATGAATTGTTCCCCTTTTGAATTTATATTTTATATTTTCTAAACATAATTGTTTATGATTTCCAGAAAAATTCAATTGTATTATAATAATTTCTTAGGGAAACTCTTTAAGATGATTTATTAGAGTTATGTTGTCATTCGTTTTAAGATTTTTACTTGTGTTATAGAATAAAAAGTTATCACGTTGCATTTAAAGGGAGAGAACATTGAAAAGTAGATCAAGATACCTTTAAACTTGATGAGAAGAATGCAATTATTGGAATAATACCGGAAGATCATAGAAGAGATGGTCTTTATGATGGAAAGCCCCAAAATTGAAAACATTTCATAAAGCTTAAATAATGAGGGGATTTTTGTGTCCTTGCTTATCTTGTTGTATCACCACATATCATTATTTAGGAGGGTGAGGTAAGCCTCAGATAAGGTTTTCCGTATGAGGTGTTTTTTAGATATCGTGATAAATATTTAGGGTAGGGCTGCCCATAGAATCTTATCAAGTAAATTACATAAAGAGGGCAGTAACTATAGACAATTTAAGAGAAACTGAGTTGTTTGTAAGACGAATGCGGGGCGGGCTTTTCGTTCTTTACTAGGGTGGAGAGGGGATCAAAAAAAGCCCAATTTCTTGGGCTTTTTTATCCAGAAAATAAGTTTAATGAAGTCTATCGTCTTTATCGAGATATCCTCCTTTATCTATATCGGGCATAAGAAGAATAGAGATGAGTGCAATGACCATCATACCAACGATGTAAAAAAAGAAAACAGATTCGTATCCCATATTTTTTAATCCAAGCGCTACATATTCAGCAGAACCGCCAAAGAGTGCGTTGCCAATGGCAAAAGCAAATCCAACACCAATTGCTCGGATTGAAGCAGGGAACAATTCTGCTTTTATGATACCAGCAATGGACGTATAAAAACTCATAACACAGAGTATTCCAATAATAATTAAGAGTGCTGTCCATGGATTATGGGCATTACCGATCATTTTAAGTACAGGAATGGTGCAGATAATGGATAATGCCCCCCAACTAATGAGTGAAGCTCTTGCTCCAATTTTATCGGCTAGGGAACCAAAAAGGGGTTGGAGTAGCACAAAAACAAAGAGGGCGGCAGTCATTATCGTTGTTGCGGTTTGTTTATCAAAACCAGTGGTTGTGATCAGATATTTTTGCATATAAGTGGTGTATGTATAAAATGTGAGAGATCCACCAGCTGTAAAGCCAACAACCAAAAAGAAAGCTTTTTTATGATTACGAAAAAGTTCTTTAAGACTACCAGCGTGTTGTTTAGAGCGGCTTTTGAGGGTTGTTGTTTCATGAAGCAAGCTACGCAGATAAATTGCAACGATTGCTCCAAAGCCACCAATGATAAAGGGAATACGCCATCCCCATGCTTTTAACTGATCCTCGTTAAGGTAAATGGCTAAAATAAATATTATAAAACTTGCCAGAAGTTGACCTGAGATCGTTGTTGCATATTGAAAAGAAGCAAAGAGACCACGACGATTTTTGGGCGCAACTTCACTCATATACGTTGCTGCTGTACCATATTCACCGCCAACGGAAAGCCCTTGAAACATACGGATTAAAAGGAGAAGAAATGCTGCTGTTATTCCCAAGGTTTTATAAGTGGGAAGTATGGCAATGAGAAAAGAGCCACCACACATCATAAAAACAGAAATAAGCATTGAGCGTTTACGTCCATAACGATCCGCAATGTATCCAAAGAGCCATGCTCCAATTGGACGCATAAGAAAGCCAATAAAAAAGATTCCTGCCGTTTTTAACAGTTGTGTAACAATATCTTCATCTTCAGGAAAAAATTGTGATGCAAAATAAACCGATGCAAAGGAGTAAGCATAAAAGTCGTACCATTCTACCAGATTTCCTGATGCGCTGGATATGATAGCAAAAATACGTTTCCTTGTATCATGTGGATCTAAAGTTGTTTGATTATTCATGAAGTATTCCCCTTTTAGATTTATAACTTTTCTTCTTTTTAAAGCTATTTACGATGTGCATTATAAAAACGCTATTGTATCATGATAATTTTTTAGGGAAACATAAAGATTTTTTCTAGAGCTATCAGTGGTGTTTTGGGCTCATGGTGTTGTTACATTGCGTAAATTATACGCTTTTTACTATCCTTAAGGAAATATTATTTTTTGTTTGATTGTGAATTATTTGCATATGCAGAGTGTTTATGAAGATATGATACTCTTTAGTTTATATGCTTGATGCTGTTTCGTAAAATGATGTTATTGACTATTTCATGCGAGGTTGGTGTATCTGTTAAAATACTTTTTAGGAATGAGCTTAAGTGTTAAGGGGGAGTACAATATTAAGAGTTCGTCAAAAGTATAATGATAGCGGCTTGCACTTTTATTAAGTGTAAAGAGAGTAATGTTCATGTTTATATTTTACGGGGCTTTTACGTTATGTCATTCACGGGTGCCGTTGTGAAATGGAGTTGGGTGCATTGAGAAATGTTTCTCAAAAAAGTGTGCGAATTCATAATATAATGGTATTTTCTATTTTCATGAAAGAATTT
Organism: Bartonella sp. AA56HLJMS; assembly: GCF_042197145.1. NCBI lineage: Bacteria > Pseudomonadati > Pseudomonadota > Alphaproteobacteria > Hyphomicrobiales > Bartonellaceae > Bartonella > Bartonella sp. AA56HLJMS. The sequence goes on from NZ_JBHIRL010000007.1 coordinate 85,723, forward strand.
GTTTTGCATGAGGGGTACCATTAAGAACGTATTAAACAAAATCATGAGTGTAATCTTTATTATTGATAAAATTATCTTGAAAGATAATCACTTTTCTTCGATTTTGAGTGGGCATGGGAATATTAAAATAAATCAAACGTTTTTTATCTTCAGTGAATTAAATTCAGCTAAAGAAGTATTTATTACATAATAATATGAAGCCATTTATTTTTATAAGCGGCGTGTGCAGGAGGGAACATTGCTTCTTTAGAGTGTTTGAAGGGATAAAAAATTGTGAGCTTTAAACTTCTATCGGAAAGAATATAAAAAAGCCCAGTACTCTGGGCTTTTTTGTTAAAATCCTTGTTTGTTAACATTAAAGGTTAATGAATATCGTCTCCTTGTAAATACCCTTTTTTGCGAGCATCTGGCATTAAGAGAACAGCAATGAATGCAATAATCATCATGCCGGTTATATAAAAATAGAAGACAGATTCATATCCAAGATCTTTTAATCCAAGTGCGACATATTCAGCAGAACCGCCAAACAGTGCGTTGGCAATAGCATAAGAGAGCCCAACTCCTATTGCTCGTACTGAAGCAGGAAACATTTCTGATTTTACAATGCCAGAGATAGATGTATAAAAGCTCATAATGCAGAGCATTCCAGTAATGACTGATAAAGCAATCCATGTACTATCAGTACTACCAATCATATTAAGTCCAGGAATGGTAAAGATAATAGATAAGACACTCCAAATAAGGAGTGAAGTTCTTGTTCCAATTTTATCTGCAAGAGCACCAAAGAGGGGTTGGAGTAACATGAAAACAAAGAGTGCAGCTGTCATGATTGTTGTGGCTGTATGTTTATCAAAGCCAGTGGTTGTGATCAGATATTTCTGCATGTAAGTCGTATAGGTGTAGAATGTGAGCGATCCTCCAGCTGTAAAGCCAATAACCAGAAAGAAAGCTTTTCGGTGGTTGCTCAGAAGTCCCCTAATACTACCAGCTTGTGCACTAGAACGACTTTCTTTGGTCGTTGTCTCATGGAGTGTGCGGCGTAGATAAATCGCAACAATTGCGCCGCATCCACCAATGGCAAATGGAATACGCCAGCCCCACGCTTTTAGCTGATCTTCGGTGAGATAAAGCGCTAAAATGAATATAACGAGACTGGCTAGAAGTTGACCTCCAATCAGTGTGGTATATTGGAAAGAGCTAAAAAATCCGCGGCGATTTTTGAGGGCGATTTCGCTCATATAAGTTGCTGTTGTACCATATTCACCACCGACAGAAAGCCCCTGAAGCATTCTGAGTAAAAGTAAAAGAATTCCTGCTGCCATTCCAATGGTTTCATAGGTAGGAAGTAGGGCGATTAAGAACGAACCACCACACATCATAAAAACAGAGATAAGCATTGAGCGTTTGCGTCCGTAACGATCGGCAATGAAGCCAAAAAGCCATCCGCCGATTGGGCGCATAAGAAAACCAATAGCAAAAACACCCGCCGCTTTTAAAAGTTGCGTAACGTCATTGCCATCTGAGGGAAAGAATTGTGATGCAAAATAAATAGATGTAAAGGAATAAACATAAAAGTCATACCATTCTACTAGATTACCTGATGCACTGGACACGATAGCCCAGATACGTTTTCTTGTATCATGTGGTTTTAAAGCTTCTTGTTTTTCCATAGTCGATCCCTTTATTTGATGTTCATCCATCTTTGTTCATTTATGTCATTTTTTTAGAAGCTGTCTATAGTATTTTATCTTTTGCATCAAAAATTTAGTCAGATCATGATAATTTCTTGTGTAAGATGTTTTTGGAAAAAGATTTGAATTATGTTTGTACGGATTTTACAGTTTTTATTTTCTATAATAAGAAGAATCGGACATAATACCCTCATGAAATCATATCTTGCTCTTTTATCTCATGTTTTAAATCAGGGTATTGATCGGACAGATCGAACGGGTGTTGGAACGCGATCTATCTTTGGGTATCAGATGCGCTTTGATTTACAAGCAGGATTTCCGTTGTTGACAACAAAGAAACTACACTTACGTTCAATTATTTATGAACTTTTGTGGTTTCTTAAAGGCGATACAAATATCGCTTGGTTGAAAGAGCATGGTGTGTCAATTTGGGACGAGTGGGCTGATGAAAAGGGAAATCTTGGTCCTGTTTATGGTTATCAGTGGCGTTCTTGGCCTGCTCCTGATGGACGCCATATTGATCAAATTAACAATCTTTTAACAATGATTAAGGAAACGCCAGATTCTCGTCGCTTGATTGTATCAGCTTGGAATCCTGCATTAATAGAGGAAATGGCGTTGCCTCCGTGTCATTGTCTTTTTCAATTTTACATTGCGGAGGGGAAATTATCTTGTCAACTTTATCAGCGTTCGGCGGATATTTTCTTAGGTGTTCCATTCAATATTGCATCCTACGCATTGCTAACGATGATGATTGCGCAAGTAAGCGGTCTTAAAGTAGGCGATTTTATTCATACTCTGGGAGATGCTCATCTTTATTCTAATCATTTTGAACAGGCAAAATATCAATTGTCTCGTAGACCAAATGCTTTGCCATGTATGCGCATAAATCCAGCGGTAACAGATCTTTTTTCTTTTCAATTTGAGGATTTTGAGTTGCTTAATTATGAAGCACAACCCCATATTAAAGCGCCGGTAGCAATATGACGATTTCCATTTGTTTAATTGCTGCTGTTGCAGAAAATGGTGTTATCGGTCGTGAAGGTGTAATGCCGTGGCATTTATCAACGGATTTGCAACGCTTTAAAGCTTTGACATTGGGTAAGCCCATTGTTATGGGGCGAAAAACTTGGGATTCTGTTGGGAGACCTTTACTAGGGCGTACAAATATCGTTATTACACGTGATTGTACTTTTTGTGCTGAAGGGGCTGTTGTTGCTCACTCTTTATCGCAAGCTTGTTCTCTTGCAACAAATGTTGCTTCTCAAAATGATGTAGAGGAAATTTTTATTATTGGTGGTGGTGAAATTTTTCAACAAGGGTTGCATATGGCTGATAAAATATTCCTTACAGAAGTTTTAGCTTCTATAGAAGGTGATAGTTTTTTTCCTGTTTTTGATAAAGAAAAGTGGACTATTGTGCAAACACAAGATATTCCAAAAGGGGATAAAGATAGTCATCCGACACGTTTTGTTGTTTATGAGCGGAAATAATTTTTTGTAATATGAAGTGGAAGGGTTTATCAGTTGTATTGTAATGAGGTAAGAGACACCCTATAAGATCAAGCAAATGGTTGGTGTTCGAGTAGTGGTAATCAGTTAAAGAGGTGATAATGCCCTGGACAAATCAAAATGGTGGTGGCCCGTGGAGTGGCGATAAAAACAGTGGTGACAAAAAAACACCAGCTAAGAATCTCTTTGGTTCTGGTGGCGGTAATGGTGGCGAAAATGGTCCTAATCTTAATGAAATTTTGCGCAAAGGGCAGGATCAATTTAAACAATTCGGGAGAAGCAGTTTTTCTGTTTTATTCCTTCTGCTTATTGTGTTTTTTTGGCTATACCAGTCAATTTATATTGTTCAGCAAAATGAACAAGCGGTAGAGTTGCGCTTTGGCATCCCTAAAGAAGGCATTATTGGTGATGGGTTGCATTTTCATTTTTGGCCAATTGAGACCTATATGAAAGTCCCTTTAACGGAAAAAACAATCGCGATTGGTGGGAAGCCCGGTCAGGCGCAACAAAGTGATGGTTTAATGCTTTCGAGTGATCAAAATATCGTTAATGTTAATTTTTCCGTTTATTATCGGATTTCATACCCTAGTCAGTTTTTATTCAATGTGAATGATCAAGAGGGAACTGTCCGCCAAGTTGCTGAGAGTGCAATGCGTGAGGTCATTGGTTCGCGGCCGGTTGATGATGTTTTACGTGACAAGAAAGAAGAAGTTGCTAATGACGTTAGAAAGATTATCCAGTTGACTGTGGATAAATATCAACTTGGTGTCGAAATAAGCCGTGTTTCTATCAGTGAAGCTGCTCCTCCGACAAAGGTTGCTGCTGCGTTTAATTCTGTTCAGCAGGCGGAGCAGGAACGTGGAAGAATGATTGAAGAGGGGAATCGTGTGCGTTTTACGAAAATTGGTTTAGCAAATGGTGAAGCTTCACGCACACGGGAAATCGCAAAAGGTGAAAAGGCACAAATGGTTGAAGAGGCAACAGGGCGTGCTGAACGTTTTCAGGCGATAGCTCGAGAGGCTGCGATTTCACCAGAAGCTGCTCGCTACCGTCTCTATATGGAGACGATGGGGCGGATTCTTTCTTCACCAAATAAGCTGGTTCTTGATCAGGCAAATTCTCCAGCGGTGCCTTATTTACCTTTGAATGAATTGTTGCGTAGCAAGTCATCGGAAAAAGTAAAGGCAACAGCAGCGCGTCCTGCGTTACTCTTAGATTCTCGTATTTCTGGAGGAGATTAATTATGCAGCAATCTCGCTTTTTGTTTGTTTTTAGTGCTATAGTGTTTGTTTTGATGATTTTGTGGATGTCCGTATTTATCGTCTATCCTCGTCAACAAGTAGCAATTAAGCGTTTTGGACAAATTGTTCAGGTAGAATCTAATCCTGGAATCTATTTCAAGGCGCCCTTTATCGATAAGATGATCATTGTTGATAATCGGTTATTGCGTTACGATGTTCCTACACAATCTGTACAGGTTCGTGGTGGTGCGTATTATGAGGTGGATGCGTTCTTTATTTACCGTATTACAGATCCTAAGTTGTTTTTACAGCGCATTGCTTCTGGGCGTCCACAAATTGCGGCACGTGAAAACCTTGCACCACGGTTTATTGACGCTTTGCGTGCTGTTTATGGTAAGCGAGAATTTAAAGCAGCCTTATCGGATGAACGAGGCGCGATGATGGCTGAAGTACAGAAGCAATTTTCTGTAGATGCAGGCTCGTTGGGTATTACCATTGTTGATGTGCGTATTCGTAAAACCGATTTGACTGATGCTGTTTCAGAAGATGTCTATCGGCAAATGGCAGCTGAACGTGAAGCTGCTGCGGAAAATATCCGGGCTCGTGGTCAGCAGGAGCGAGATCGTATTGTGGCAGAAGCTAATCGTGAATATGAAGAAATTGTAGCAGCTGCAAAGCGTGATGCTGAAATTACCCGTGGTGAAGGTCAAGCTGAAAGTATTCGTCTTCTATTGAATGCGAGGGAGGCTAATCCGTCTTTTTACGATTTTTGGTTGGCGATGGAACAATACAAGAATTTAGAGAAAACACCGATGGTGATTTCTCCAAATGAGGATTTCTTTTTCTATTTTCGTAATCCGCCGCAGGCAAATAAAGCATTCTTACCGACAATGAATACTGGCCTCAGTAAAACTGATCCAAAATCGGGAGAGAATAGATAAAATAATGGATTGCAGATACGAGATTTTGCATGAAAAGAATGATCTGTGACCATTTTCTTTTATGGTAAAAGTGGTAGAGAGTATCGAGCCGTGCTGGTTTTATGTAGATAAATTTAGTGGGGCTCTTTGCATCTTTGATTAAAGGCATGTCATGGATAGAAGTATCGTGAGTAAAAATACGTTTTTAAAGTTTTTTATCACAAGAGTTGTTTTTTGTGTGACTTTGTTTCTATCAGGATCAGTGAGTTTGTCTTGGGGAGCCGAGACAAGCAAGGCATTGCTTTCTATTCCTGATTTAGCTTCTGAGCTTTTGGAAACAGTTGTGAATATTTCCACGGCGCAGACTGTTGAAGGAACAGAACAGGATGCAAACACCTCGGTACCCGTTATCCCAAAAGATTCATTGCTGGAGGAATATTTCAGTGATTTTTTTACACCCAAGGATGGTCAAAAAGATAGTCAATTTCAAAAGGTGCGTTCTTTAGGCTCTGGTTTTGTGATTGATGCGCAAAAAGGGATTATTGTTACAAATTATCATGTTATTGTAGATGCTGATGATATTGAAGTTAATTTTACGGATGGTACAAAACTAAAGGCAAAGCTTCTTGGAAAGGATAGCAAAACTGATTTGGCGTTGCTTCAAGTCGATGCAGGAAGTAAAAAATTAAAAGCTGTGCGTTTTGGTGACTCAGAAAAAGCACGTATTGGTGACTGGGTTATGGCTATTGGTAATCCTTATGGTTTTGGTGGAAGTGTGACGGTTGGTATTATTTCTGCACGTAACCGTGATCTTAATGCTGGTCCCTATGATAATTTTATTCAAACAGATGCAGCAATTAATCGGGGAAATTCTGGTGGGCCGTTATTTGATAGAAATGGTGAAGTCATTGGCATTAATACAGCAATTGTTTCACCTTCGGGAGGATCTATCGGTATTGGATTTGCTATTCCATCGGATATGGCTCTTTCTGTTATTAATCAATTGCGTGATTTTGGAGAAATAAGGCGTGGTTGGTTGGCTATTCGTATTCAGCCGGTAACAGAGGATATTGCAAAAAGTTTAAAATTGGACAATGCTGTGGGAGCATTGGTGGCTGGTAAAATAGAACAGACGGAAGAAAATAATGTAGATAATAGCCAGTTACAAACTGGAGATGTTATTCTTTCCTTTGGTAATTCCAAAATTAAGCATGCACGTGATTTGCCGCGTTTAGTTGCAGAAAGTTCAGAAGGAAAAGTGGTGGACGTTACTATTTTACGCAATGGGCAAGAAGCAACAGTAAAAGTTAAGCTTGGACGTTTGATTGAAACAGATCCAAATGAAGATACAGAAGAAGTTGATGATAAAAAAAATCAAGATTTGTCGAAAAACGTGACAATGCAATTTATGGGAATGACGTTATCTGAACTGACAGAGGATTTGCGTCATCGTTATTCAATTTCAGATAAACTTCGAGGACTAGTGGTGACATCTGTTGCACAAAATAGTGCAGCGGATAAAAAGCGTATTCGCGTTGGTGAAGTGATTGTTGATATCAATCAGAGTTCTATCACAACAATTGATGAGGCTAAAAAACGTATTCATAAATTACGTGAAGCTGGACGCAAAAATGCTCTATTTATTGTAGCACGTCCAGATGGAGAGTTACGGTTCGTAACGCTCCTAATGGATTGATCCTTAAAAAATTATTTTTTGTTTTTTATCAGCCTTAGTGTGTGGGATATTTTGCAAGTCAGCCATGTGATGTCCGATATTTCTCAAGCTCATTTCACGATAGAGAGCATGGGGTGTGCAATATAAAATCTATTGGAAATCATTATATCTTTATGCTGAATATCAAAGTATAAATTGGTGTCATCATAGTATTTTTCAGTTCTCAATATTGTAACAGCCTAGACTTTGAAATGCTGCATAAGAGATATTGGTACACCTTTCTTAAGTCCATTTTTATCTCTGCTTGTGATGCGCAAGTAAATGGTATTGATATGATGCTTTATGAGGCTCTTATTATAAACCGGCGTAGCATGCTATTTTTATAGGAAAAAATAAAGCTATTTGATTGTATAGATTAAACTTAGTATTATTTTCATAAATGATGACAAAGAGTATATTTTTAATGGCCTTAACGGACAGAATTATTATAGCTGTGGTTTGTTATTGAATTACGATAGCAAAAAATGCTTGGAAATTCCTTTGGTGTTGTTATTAAGTCCATTTTTTCTTTTTTATAAGTTTCATAAGGGGCTTTGTCTTAAGGGGAATTTGTGTTCGTATTTTTTGTTTGAAGTATTTACTCTATGATAATGGAGAGAAAATACAGGAAGGCTTTGGGGGTGTCTGCATGTTGTAATAAATTATTGATTGGGAGAAATTGCTATTCATGGCACAGAGAACAGTTACATTAATAGCGGGGCCAACGGCAAGTGGGAAGTCAGAACTTGCTTTGCAAATGGCTCAAGAAAAAAATGCTCTCATTATTAATACTGATTCAATGCAGGTTTATGATGTTTTAAATATTTTAACGGCACGGCCGGGGGAGGCTGATACCGCGATTGTTCCCCATTATCTTTATGGTCATGTGAGTCCTATTTTGAATTATTCAGTAGGGCAATGGTTGTGTGATGTCGAGAAGCTATTGACTACTTTTTCTTTAAGATCAGTTATTTTTGTTGGTGGGACAGGACTTTATTTTCGTGCTCTTTTAGAGGGGATTTCGGAAATCCCTCATGTTCCAGATGTTGTGCGGCAGAAGTGGCGTTTGCTGCTTGATAAAGAGGGACCTGAAAGTCTTTATCGCCAGTTGTTGCAGATTGATGCTGTTGTTGCTGAAAAAATTTCTTCGCACGATAGACAGCGTATTGTCCGTGCTTTGGAAGTTTATGATGCAACCGGTAAGACGCTCAGTTGGTGGCAGAAACAAAAAACAACACCTCTCATTGCGCCGAATTTGACCGAAAAAATTCTTCTCATGCCACCACGTTCTCTGCTTTATGAACGTATTCATAAACGCTTGGATTCTATGATTGAAAGAGGAGCTTTAGAAGAAGTGGTGGCTATGAAAAAACTTAAACTTTCCCCTTCTTTACCGGCAATGAAGGCTATTGGTATACCTGAATTTATGGCTTATTTGGATGGATATAGAAGCTTTGAGAATGCTCTTGAAGCGGTAAAAATACAAACGAGGAGATATGCAAAAAGACAAATGACATGGTTTCGTAATCAATTTGATGAAGAATGGATGCTTACTTTTTGATAAAAGAGTTAGAGCTTTGCAAAGAAACTTATCGAAAGATAAAATATAATTCGTGAAAAAGAAATTTTTTAGAAAATATAATTTTTTATTGACGAATGGTATCAATGGAATTAGAAATCTCTCTACAAGGAATTTTTTATATATTTTATACGTTGGAATAATGGGGGTAATCATACAGTATGTGTTGTGTAATGGGCTCCGTTAGGGGCTTTTTTATTGTCCTATAAAGTAGGTGAGTGGGAAAAATGAGAAATGATCCAAGAAAGCAAGAGAGTGCAGATGGAAAAATAATGTCGGGCGCTGAAATAGTGGTTCAAGCTCTTATAGATCAAGGCGTTGAACATATTTTTGGTTATCCTGGTGGGGCTATTTTGCCTATTTTTGATGTTCTTTATCACCAAGATACACTCCAGCATATTTTGGTGCGCCATGAACAAGCCGCAGGGCATGCAGCTGAAGGCTATGCACGCAGCACAGGGAAGGTAGGGGTTATGCTTGTGACTTCTGGTCCAGGGGCAACGAATGCTGTTACACCTTTGCAAGATGCTCTTATGGATTCGATACCTCTTATTTGTTTTTCTGGGCAGGTGTCAACAACGGTGATTGGAACAAATGCTTTTCAAGAGGCTGATACAGTTGGAATTACAAAGCCTTGTACGAAGCGTAATTGGCTGGTTAAAAATGTCAATGATCTTGCGGCTATTATTCATGAAGCTTTTGCTCTTGCTCAATCAGGTCGTCCTGGGCCGGTTTTGATTGATATTCCTAAGGATGTTCAATTTTCTTCAGGATTTTATAGAGCACCTCAAGTTCAGGAATCTTTACATTCTTTTCCATCGTTGAAAGGGAATACTAAGGCTATTGAATCTGCCGTTTCTCTTTTAGTTGAGGCAAAACGCCCTATTATTTATTCTGGTGGTGGTGTTATTTCATCGGGGATGAAAGCTATACAGCTTTTACGTAATTTGGTTCAATTGGGGGATTTTCCGATTACTTCAACATTAATGGGACTTGGTGCTTATCCTGCTTCCGGTAAAAATTGGCTTGGAATGCTTGGAATGCATGGAACCTATGAGGCTAATATGGCCATGCATGATTGTGATGTCATGTTAGCTGTTGGAGCACGATTTGATGATCGTATCACCGGGCGCCTTGATGCATTTGCACCTCATGCGCGTATTATTCATATTGATATTGACCCTTCTTCTATCAATAAAATTGTAAAAGCAGAAGTTCCAATTATTGGTGATGTGGCTTGTGTTTTAGGAGATATGACGCAACTCTTAAAGATACAGCAACCAGCGTTTAACAGTGAAGTCCGTGAGGCGTGGTGGACGCAAATTAACCGTTGGAAGGCTCGTAATTCATTGGCATATGCGGAGAAAAAAGATGTCATTATGCCGCAATATGCTCTTGAACGGCTGTATGCTTTTACCAAAGATGCGAATGCTTATATTACAACGGATGTCGGGCAGCATCAGATGTGGGCAGCGCAGTATTATCATTTTGATGAACCAAAACATTGGATGACTTCTGGTGGTCTTGGAACGATGGGGTATGGTTTACCTGCTGCTATAGGTGTTCAAATAGCGCATCCTGATGCGCTTGTTGTGTGTATTTCTGGTGATGCCTCCATTCAGATGAATATTCAAGAGCTTGCAACAGCTATTCAGCATGACACACCGGTGAAAATTTTCATTTTAAATAATCAGTATATGGGAATGGTCCGCCAGTGGCAGCAATTGCTGCATGGTAATCGTCTTTCTCATTCTTATACGGAATCTATGCCTGACTTTGTGAAATTGGCACAAGCTTATGGAGCCGTGGGAATTCATTGTTCAAAACCCGATGAACTTGATGATAAAATTCAGCAGATGATTGACTGTGATAAGCCTGTTCTTTTTGATTGTCGTGTTTATCATTTAGAAAACTGTTTTCCTATGATCCCATCGGGATGTGCTCATAATGAGATGTTATTACCCGATGAGGCAAGCGAAGAAGCTATTGCAAATGCTATTTCTTCCGAGGGAAAGATTCTTGTATAAAATGAATATGTTAACAAAATGGTGAAGGATGGTGATGATGAAGTCTTTGGAGTCTTCATCTCTGTCTCTTCTTTGTGGAGAGTTCCTATTATCCTTAGAGCTCATTTTATGATTTTCATTCTTTGTTTAAAGACATGGGGTGTATTATTATTTGTTCATCTAAAAATGTTATAAGTCGTGTGCACAATTATGTTTGAATTTATTTGTACGCGATGTTTGTTTTTTTAATTCATATGTTCACATTAATAGCTATTTCGTTGCATTTTTTAGATAATACATTGAATTATCTGTTATAAATTAATTATGTTGTCTCATATATGAATGATTTCATCGTGCAAGAAAAAAAGCCACAGTGCTTGAAGGGTGCAACCATGCAAGCCGTCATACTTGTGAAAACAATAGAAAAGTTTGTTACTATGTTTTGGTTTTGCATTATGAAATTACTCCAAATAGCTCTTTCAGGGGCTTGATAGGAAAATCCCCTAGCGGTTTGAAAGGAAGGGAAAAAATAACAAAAATCAAATGCAGCCATAGAAAACCAATAGGTCACCATAGCTTATAATCAGGTATGATTATGCGGGAGAAACCTATACATATGAGATGTATCGTCAATATATAAACCAGAATAATACTCAACATCATATCATTATCAGGATATTAACATTGAAAATTAAATACTCTTTCTTTTATTTGTTCTATATATCTATGATTCCATAAATCTGCAGACACAAACACTCTTTGAATCCACCGCATTAGATTTTCATAACTATCAAATGATCCAAAAAATTTATCTCTAGAGTGTAGGGTCATTCTGTTATCAATGTATAATAATCTTTCTGGTTGTACATCAATTCCAAAAGATACAGCCTTAATAGCTTCATAAAAATGATCTGAAGCTTTCTTGGCTTTTTTGACTGTGGCTCTAACATGCCTGGATAAAAAACAGCGCTGATATCTGGGAATTCACCGTCCCCTTGAACTAGGGGCACTTTACTTGTAGAGGTTACCCCATTTTTTCTCCATCTATAGGGAACATTAATTATATATAAATTATCCCTTAAGCTCCTCAAATCCTCCTCACTTAAAAGTTTTAAGGCTAGACGTGCATCAGATATTCTCGTTAACGGGCCATCAACACCATTGCGAATACCAGATAAAAGTATCACCTTTAGGAGATAAATTTAAATCCGTTATAAATTTTAGTGCAGCATTTTCATATGAAAATCTAACTCAACTTCAGATCCTAATCCTGTATAATCTTTTTTATTATCCTCTAAAGGAACTAGGTTATTTACTATATGTTCGCCTTCAAACTTAATTGAATAAGGCTCTCCGATCAATAAAGAAAACATTATAATTAAATTTTCGCTAATATAGCCACTTTTACAAGACACATCTAAATTGTAAGGATTAGGTGACATATTAATTTGTTTATCAACAGGAAGGTTTTCAAAGATTAAATATGGTCTAGGGGTAATAGACACCTTTTGGTTCATAAGAATTGTCAATATTCTATGTGGGAGCAGCGAAAATGCTATTTTTTTAACTCAACCGAATATTCAATACCACCGTATAGATCATAAATAACATGGTCTAAAGCCTCTCAAAGTTTGTCTCTTTCGACATTGCTCAACTAAAAAGTATTTTCCATTTATCATTATAATTTCCCCAATTATATTTCCCTACTTTTTTATTAAAAAAGTGAAAAAACAATAATTAAAATCAGCCATGTTAGTAAATAAGTGTCTGTAAAATCTTGGATTAATCCAAATAATGGTGGAGTAGTAATAATTGCGATTTGATTTACAGATATTGCTAAACCCAGAGAAAACACAACGCTTTCTTTCGGCTTAAGAGTCTACAATATAAGCAGCCCAAGGGCCATACCATTCCATTCCCAAAAAACTAACCAAGCAGATAAAATAGTTAAATAAATTATGGATCCACTTATGCCCAAAATTAATATTAAAAATCCAAAAACGACTGCAATCATGCAAAACAAGACAGGAAAAAATTGTCCTTTTTTACAATGATCACGCCACGCTGCTAAAATAATTCTTCCTAAGGCACCAGAAGCCTGTGAAACAAAAAATAAATAAGCACTTTTATCTAGAGACAGGTGATAGATTCTATAAAAATAGATCGTTATAAAAATAGTTAAAACATATTGAACGATCACAAGTGAAATGCTTGGAAAAATAATATTCTTCATATGAGGCGCAGCCAACATTGCAAGACGAGATCTTACATTTGCATAGAACGAAATTCTTGCCTTGCTTTCTGGAACGATAGTGATAACTTTTGCTGGTGAGTGATAAAAATAATAAATATACATCCACCTAAAAAAGAAACTATGGTACCGACCAAAAACGCACCTTGTATGCCATAGACAAGGGCACTCGCAGGAATAACTATACCCAGCTAATGCCCTCTACCTAATGGTAGCCCCGCCTGCCTTATTCCCATTGCAAATCCGCGTTGCGATTGTGGAAACCATGAAGAAACGGATTTAGCACTACCGAGTTGAGCAGAACTATAAATCCCCCTACAATTAGCAAACAAACCAAAAGGGAAATATAGTTATCTGCGATTGCTTCCAACAAAAGAGCGACAGAAACGCCGATCGCGCCAACTCCAATAATATAGTGCTCGTTAAACTTGTCTAGTAATTCACCAGCTACAAGTAATCCAATAATAGGTAGGAACTGCGCTGCTGAAGATAGTAAACCTATCTGAGAATCACTAAGCGAGAAATCCTTCTTAAAAAATTCAGCTAAAGGACCAATCCCTTGAACAAAGAAGCAGGCTGATGCTTGAGCGATAGTGGCAACAAGCAATATAATCCATCTATAATAATTTTTTCCTATAAATTTATTATTGCTCACTCCGCCCCCCCTCCAATTAAAGTGTATTCCAATGAAGTAGCCTTTTTTAATAATGCTTGCAACAATAAATTAGGTATTTTATGCTGATTACATAAAAATCTGTCAATACAATTGGTATTAATATGAAAGCTAAGGAATATGCTTCATTTAAGGAAATAAGCTATTATGTGTAGTGCAAATTTGATACGCTAGCGATATAAGATAAATTTTACAAACATTGGCTCAGCCGGCATTAAGTGCTCTTTATAAAAGACGCTATATTTTGGCAAGCTTTTTCAATATAATTCTCAAAGCTTTCTTCAGTCACATAGCCCAGATGCGGTGTGCAAAGAACTCTATCTGATTGCAATAATTTGCTCTCATATACTGGCTCGCTGTCATAAACATCCAGTGCAAAGTAAATTGAATTTTCCAAACTTAGTATTTTTTCTATCGCCCCTTTTTCAACCAAAGCTGAACGCGCTGTGTTGACAAAAATAGCATGAGGTTTCATGCTCAATAGATCATCTAATTTTATGATTTCTCTGGTTTTATCGCTTAAACGTAAATGGACGGATATAACGTCAGGACGTGTAAAAAATTCATCTTTTGAATGCGTAAAATGATAACCTAAATTTTTTGCTTCTTGCGTTGAACGCTCGCTCCCATAAACCAAAATGGACATGCCAAAAGCTTGAGCATATTGAGCAACCATTTTACCAATACGGCCAAACCCGAATATTCCAAGAGTAGCCCCTTTCATTTGGTTGCCAAATGTTGTTTGCCATCGTCCTTTTTTCATATCAGATACAGATTTACAGAGTTTTCTACGCGCAGACATAATTAAGAGCCACGCAAATTCAGCAGCAGAAGTTGGATCTCCACCACCGTCTAATATTTCAATTCCTAAGTCTCTACAAGCTTCTATATCAATATGTGAACCTATAGGGCCTGTTTGGCAGATTAATTTTAAATTTGGCAGTTTCAGGAGAAGATTTCTATCAACTATAGTCCGCTCTCTGATTAAGATCAGAATATCTATCTCTTTGAGCCTATCTTCTAAATCATATTCTTTAGCTAAATTATTTATAACCAGCACTTCATGCGATTTCATTAATTTTGTAATAGACTGTAATGTTAGGGTAGCTTTTTGATAGTCATCTGGAATTAATATTTTCAATTTAAACCTCCTGTTTCATTCATCAATATTTGAGTTCATTATTTCATTTCTAAAACAACCAAAAAGCAATATCACCACTGATATTTTGACATAACGCCAAGCCTATTAACAAATTATATCCCTTGATTTATTGTTATTTCTAGCAAATAAGAATAGCATTAATCAGTTAGTTTTTATAAACTTTAAAACATTGCGACAAAAAGAAAAAGTTTAACTCAATAGATGGAGAATTGCGCTTTTCTCATATTCTAGAGGACGAACCTGAAGTGCTACGCTGGACTGAAGCCATGTCCCAGTTTTCTATAATAGACTACCAAGAAGGCCATACTTACAAACCATATTTTATTGTTGAAACAGAAAAAGCTACATATTTGTGCGAGATAAAGCGTGCTTCATATAAGTGTGATGTCTCTCTTTATTCGTTGAGATATCACTTATTTGTAGCATGAAGAGTAAATTTATTAAAATCATGATGAGAGGGAGATAGGAACTTTATAGGTGTATCATCATAGGATTAAGTCGTTTTGTTGAGAGCTATTTTTATTTCAGCTAAAAGGTTTTTGATATATTTAATTATTATTTCGTAATAGTGGATGTACTTTATTTTTATGTGCAAGAAAGCTGATTGATTGTGTAAAATAGCGTTCAAAAATTACATTATTTTTATCCTGTTAAGGACATTTTTTCTAGTGAGGGTTTTGCAATTGCAATACTCTTTTTCTCATTCTAAATTTTGGTTAGAAAAAGCGTATATAGGTGTTATTTTAAATTTAAGATATGCATCTTCCATTGTTGGTGTTACTGTTGTAAAAAATGATGTTTTATTTGATACGCATAAGGTGTTACCAAGAAGATCGATGTATAGATAAAATTTAGATTGTTACAATATCTTGAAAAAACAATGGGTAAATAATTGATAATTGTGCTACGAAAGTTGTTAGATGGGCGTGTGTCAGCAATTCTTAATAAAAAGGTTTTTCTTGATAGTCGGTTTTTTTCAAAATACTGCTCTTTTTATGCAAATCTTATGTTGGTAAGCTATGCAGTTTTCGCCGGAACAGGATAATGCATTGAAGGCTGTTGCCGCGTGGTTGAAGGAAGGGCGTTTTCCTCTTTTTCGCCTTTTTGGCTATGCGGGGACGGGTAAGACGACGCTTGCGCGCTATTTTGCAGAGACAGTTGATGGTTCTGTTCAATTTGCTGCTTTTACAGGGAAGGCGGCGCAGGTTTTGCGTTCTAAAGGTGCAAGCAATGCTTGTACGATTCATTCGCTAATTTATTGTCCACGTGGTGAAGAGGAAGTTTCCGATGAAATAACAGGAAAAAAATCTATTGCTCCAACATTTACGTTAAATCGAAGAAGTGCTGCTGCACAAGCTAAACTCATTATTGTTGATGAGTGCTCGATGGTAGATGAAAAATTGGCCCGTGATTTAATGAGTTTTCGAACGCCAATTCTTGTTCTTGGTGATCCAGGTCAATTGCCTCCTATATCAGGTGGAGGCTTTTTTTCTAATGGAGAACCAGATTTTCTTCTTTCAGAAATTCATCGGCAAGCGCGAGATAATCCGATTATACGTCTTGCTATGGATGTACGTGAAGGACGCGATATTGCTTATGGTGACTATGGAGAAGCGCGCGTTGTGACACGTAAAGAGGTCAATCAACAATTGGTTTTGGATGCTGATCAGGTCTTGGTAGGGGTTAATCGTATACGCCACCTTTATAATCAGCGTTTGCGTGTGTTAAAGGGATTTACAGCAGATTATCCACAAGCGGGAGATAAGCTGGTGTGTTTGCGAAATGATCCGATTAAAGGTTTGTTGAATGGCTCTTTATGGAAGGTGATGACTTCACAGAAGGAGACCGTTAAACCAAGTATTAATCTTCTTGTGAAACCAGAAGAAAGTGAGCGTGGGGTAGCAAAGATTAAACTTTTAAAAGCAGCGTTTGAAAACCCTGATCAAGAAATTTCATGGCAATTAAAAAAGCGATATGATGATTTTGATTATGGGTATGCATTAACGGTTCATAAGGCGCAAGGTTCTCAATGGAATAATGTCGTTTTGTTTGATGAAAGTTTTGCATTTCGTGATATGTATGCGCGCTGGCTTTATACGGGAATTACCCGCGCAGCAGAACGTTTAACGATTGTTCGATAGAGAAAATATGTGTATCATCTAAGTTTCAGATGGAAAATGCCTTTTTTCTATCTTGTTACACACTATAAAAAAATGGAAATGGGCATGGCGGTAAAACTTTCGGTTAATCTTAATGCTGTTGCTGTTTTGCGTAATCGACGTAATCTTCCGTGGCCAAGTATAACGAATATTGGGCATATAGCGCTTGCTGCTGGAGCAGCAGGTTTGACGGTTCATCCGCGCCCTGATGAAAGGCATATTCGTTTTGCGGATTTACCAGATATATACTGTTTAATAAAGAACACTTTTCCTACTGCTGAGTTTAATATTGAAGGTTATCCCAGTGATCAATTTTTGGATATCGCTAAAAACTATGCGGATCAGATTACCCTTGTTCCTGATGATCCAGATCAGTCAACGTCTGATCATGGTTGGAATTTTGCTCATGATGCAGAATTTTTAGCACCTATTATTCAGAATTTAAAAAACAGAAAGATTCGTGTATCCCTTTTTGCTAATCCTACTGTCGATGGTCTTGATATTGCTAAAGCAATGGGCGCTGATCGTGTGGAATTTTACACGGGACCTTACGGTGGTGCATTTCAGGATAAAACAAAACAAGATCAAGAGCTCAATAAACTTGTTTTAGCAGCAAGAAGAGCAAAAGAATTGCAGTTAGGTATAAACGCAGGGCATGATCTGACACTTATGAATCTTCCTGCTCTTGCCAAAAATATTCCTTGGCTTGATGAAGTTTCTATTGGCCATGGGCTCATTGCTGATGCATTAGAGTATGGAATACATGAGACTGTTCAGCGTTTTATCCGGTTATTATCGTAATCTTTTTCTCTCTATAAAAATTGGAAAAGAAATTTTTATAGAGGTTTGCCAATTTATCTTAAAAAACAATTTTATATATGTTTGAGATAAATAGCACTATTATCGTGCATTATAAATATTCTATTGTTCCTCTATTTATTGGTTGCTTTCTATCTTTTGTTTTTGAGTGCATGCGATGTTTTTTATTTGTACTATCCATTATGAGGAAGTTTTAAAATCTTCTTATTATAATTTCTTTGAATGGAGAAGAAGTAGGGTTTTGAAAGTATTTCCCTTATAAAGGAGTGCGTAGGATTTTAATGGATCAATACACAAATTTTCTTGATATTTGAGCTCATTTTTGGGTTATCTGTAAATAGTATAACGTAAGATCTCCTTATGAATAAGCTTAATGCAATAGGAGCTGTTAAATAGAATGATGATATCGACTTGTAGCTTTATGAAGTAAAGAGAGTGATGTGCAATAAATCTTACACTATTATAGGGAATTCTTGAAAAGGGCTTGAGCATATTAAAATTTTTTTATAAGGCGCCATAAATGGATAACATAATAGCCGTATGGGGGCTTCTTCGTGTGAGAGGCGTGGATATTAAAAGAACGTAAAAAGTAAAAACATCCTCTCTATTATTCTAAAGATATTGTTGTATATGCTTTTGAGGGTTGTATTAAAACAATACTTGTTATTTTGTAATTTTTCTTGCTATCCGTATTGATTTGGTTCATGTTAAAGATTGTATGTTGTATCTTAATTTTTAGAATATAGCGTTGTTGCACGATAAAAGAGTAGAATATTAGCTAAATTTTCTTTAGAAATCTTATTTTGTGTAATTATTGTTTTTGTAGAATAGCAGTTGAAGTTTATTTGGGGATCCGTATATGTTTTAGGAATGTTTGGGGACTACAGTTTTTTCTATGCAATATGTAAACTTTAAAATTATTCAATTGCGGTGTTCTTATAAGCTGTGTTTTTTGTCTTTATAAGTGTGTGATGCACTGTAGATAATGTTTCTTATTGAATAAAAATAATCTGAAATCCAGTTTAAATAGAGAAAGAAGGAATTTTTTATGCGTGTTTATTATGATCGTGATGCGGATGTTAATCTCATTAAAGGGAAAAAAGTAGCCATTGTTGGTTATGGTTCTCAAGGGCGTGCGCACGCTTTAAACTTGAAAGATTCTGGTGTTAAAAATGTGCAAATAGCTTTGCGTTCAGGGTCGGAAACAGTTAAAAAAGCCATGGCTGATGGTTTTGAAGTGGTGAGTGTTGCTGAAGCAGCAAAATGGGCAGATCTCATTATGATGGCAACACCAGATGAATTGCAAGCTGATATTTATAAGGAACATATTCATGATCATTTACACGATGGGGCAGCGATTGCTTTTGCGCATGGTTTGAGCA
This sequence comes from Bartonella sp. AA56HLJMS, assembly GCF_042197145.1. Lineage (NCBI taxonomy): Bacteria > Pseudomonadati > Pseudomonadota > Alphaproteobacteria > Hyphomicrobiales > Bartonellaceae > Bartonella > Bartonella sp. AA56HLJMS. The sequence continues at coordinate 104,831 of NZ_JBHIRL010000007.1, forward strand.
TTCATTTTGGCTTGATTGAACCTAAAAAAAACGTTGATATTGTGATGATTGCTCCTAAAGGTCCAGGGCATACAGTTCGTCATGAATACCAACGGGGTTGTGGTGTTCCTTGCTTAATAGCGGTGGCGCAAGATGCTTCAGGGCATGCACATAATGTAGCATTATCTTATGCATGTGGACTTGGTGGTGGACGTGCTGGGGTGATTGAAACAACATTTAAAGAAGAGTGCGAAACTGATCTTTTTGGTGAACAAGCGGTTCTTTGTGGTGGTCTTGTTGAATTGATTCGAGCAGGTTATGAAACATTAACACAAGCAGGTTATGCGCCGGAAATGGCTTATTTTGAGTGTTTGCATGAGGTTAAACTGATTGTTGATCTCATGTATGAAGGGGGCATTGCAAATATGAATTATTCGATTTCTAATACAGCTGAATGGGGTGAATATATGTCTGGTCCACGTGTGATTACGGATGAAACCAGAGCAGAAATGAAACGTATATTGAAAGATATTCAAACGGGTAAATTTACATCGAATTGGATTCAAGAATATAAAGCTGGTGCTGCTCATTTTAAAAGTATGCGGCGTTTAAATGATAATCATCCTATTGAAGAAGTTGGTAAAAAACTTCGTTCTATGATGCCTTGGATAAAATCGAATGCTTTGGTTGATAAAGAGCGTAATTGAAGATTCTACAGAGATATTTTGTCAATAGCTTTTATAATTTTATAGATAAATATCAAAAAAAGGGTAACTTTAGTTACCCTTTTTTATATGTTTTTGGAAACATAAGCTTTATTTTTTAATTTTTTGCATAATTCTTTTTCCCAAAAAGAAAGTATACAATTCCTAAAAATATGAACCATGCTGGAGTGTATTTTAAAGCTATGGCAGTGTCAGCTTCTAATGACAATAAATAGATAATGAATGCAAAGAAAACAAGAAGCGCCCAACACATAACAACACCTCCTGGCATTTTATAAGGAGAGACAGTATGCTGGAGAGGACGATTACGGCGATAGACGATATAGCTGATCAAAATGATAGACCATACAAATATAAACAAAGTTGCGGCAATTGTCGTAACAATTGTAAAAGCAGCTATGAGTGTTTGAGATAACGATACAACGGCATAACCAAATAAGATGCATATACATGAAAAGAATAATGCGTTGGCTGGAACGTGGTTACGAGAAAGTTTTCCTAAAAATTTAGGAGCACCTTTTTGTGTTGCTAGCCCATATATCATACGGCTGGTAGAAAAAATTCCACTATTTGCTGAAGATGCGGCAGCTGTGAGGACAACAAAGTTCATCAAACCTGCAGCAGTTGGGATACCAATAAGTGCATACATTGTTACAAATGGGCTTTTTTCTGGACTGATTTGATCCCACGGCGTCACAGACATAATCACAAGAAGAGAGAATATATAAAAGAATACAATGCGGATTGGTATTGAATTAACAGCCTGTGGTAAAGCTTTTTGAGGCTCTTTTACTTCAGCAGCAGCTGTTCCAGCGAGTTCAATGCCAACAAAAGCAAAAATAACAATTTGAAATCCAGCAAAAAAGCCTGTAATTCCTCGCGGAAAAATATTCCCACCGTTCCATATATGGCTAAGAGAAGCAACCGTACCGTTTGGAGAGACAAAACCGGTAAAGATCATATAAAATCCTACAACGATTAGGACTAGAATTGCTACGATTTTGATAAAACCAAACCAAAACTCAAGTTCGCCAAATAGTTTTACGGCGACGAGGTTAAGAATTAAAAAGGACATAAGACCAATTATAACAGGAATCCACGGATTGAGCTCAGGCCACCAAAAGTGTGTATAAGTGACAATAGCAATAATTTCAGCAGTTCCAGTGACAATCCAACACAACCAATATGTCCAGCCGATAAAGAATCCGGCACATGGCCCTAGAAGATCGGTTGAGAAGTCAATAAAAGATCGGTATTGTGTATTAGAAAGCAATAACTCTCCCATAGCACGCATGACAAAGTATAGAGCACAACCAATAATTGCATAAACGAGTAGAATTGAGGGGCCTGCTACACTGATTGTTTTTCCTGATCCCATGAAGAGACCTGTTCCGATCGCTCCACCAAGGGCTATAAGTTGTATGTGTCGGTTATGTAGTCCACGTTGCAATTTCTTCTTAGGTTTTTTTTCTAAATTTTGTTTGTTCATTTTTGGGGAGTTCTCCTTAGTTATTTTTAAATAAAAATTACCCTAAAAAAGGTAATTCCTTCTATCGGAACACGCTATGGTTAAGGAGTAAAGGAATTTTTTTCTATGACTATATGTGAATAAAGCAAAAACATTATTAATTAATGGAATAATTATTTTATATATAAGAAACAAAAGATAAATTGTATTATATTTTTTTGATTTTTTATGTTTTATAGATAAGTAATATATATAATATAATTTATATTATATATTATTATATGTATATAAATAATAATTTATATTTATGTATATTTGTTTATAGTAATTTTTATATAAATATATTTATATTTAAAATTATTTATTTATAGATATTATAATCTATATAAAAATATAAATAAAATTGTAAATTTATTAAATATAAAACTTTGTATATAAATAAAATAAGTTTAAATTGTTAAACTATTATTTAAAATATTAAAAAATATATTTAAATTTTGCATTTAAGTATTAATATTTAAAATTTATTACAAATAGAAAAATATTTTCATAGAATCTTTTTTTATTGCAGATAGCTATTAAGATATATTCTGTTTAGAGCTATATTTTTAATTTTGATAAAAAATTGAATATAAATTTTTTGGGGGGGGGGAAAGTTTTAGATAAATCTCATGTTTTATTAGTAAACAATGTCAGTGAAGTTTATAGAGAATTTTTTACAGAATAGCTCGTTTCTTATCCTATTGTGCAGTAAAATACTGTTGTGTAGAGTAGTGATATAAAGCATATAACGTTTTACGCATTAAGTATTTTTAGAATGGGTGGTGAGTGTTCAGGGCAGGGCTAGCCCATAGAGCCTTATGTAGGTGAACCATATAAATGATCAGCAGCATTCCCCCTTAATAAGCCGGTTTGTTTACAAACCGGTGCCGGTAGGAATCGTCGTTTTTTGATGTTTGGGGAGGAGGTTAAGTAGAAAAAGGGTAACTAAAATTACCCTTTTTTGAGATGTTTTTATGTATAGACTTTATTTGTTACCTTGAGTTATTTTTTTCTTTACAAACATAAAATACATTATACCTAAGAAAACAAACCAGAATATACTATATTTTAAGGCTAGTAGAGTATCAGCTTCTAATGTCAACAAATAGAGCATGAAAACAAAGAAAACTAAAATTATCCCACACATGATAACACCTCCTGGCATTTTATAAATGGATTCAGCGTGTAGATGAGGGCGATTGCGACGATACACAATATAGCTAATCAAAATTACAGACCATACGAATAAAAATGCAATAGCTGAAATGCTTGTCACAATTGTAAAAGCACTTATGAGGCTTGGAGAGAGTGAGGCAATTGTATACCCTATTAAAATACATAAACAGGAAAAGAATAGAGCATTGGCTGGAACATGGTATCTGGAAAGTTTACCTAAAATTGGAGGGGCACCTTTTTGTGTTGCAAGTCCATATATCATACGGCTGGTAGAAAAAATACCACTATTTGCTGAAGAGGCAGCTGAGGTGATAACGACAAAGTTTACCAAGCCAGCAGCTATCGGAATGCCTGCAAGCCAAAACATCGAGACAAAGGGGCTTTTATCTGGAACAATTTGATCCCAAGGTGTGACAGACATAATTACAGCGAGAGAAAAAATGTAAAAGAGTACAATACGGACCGGTATTGCATTAATTGCTTTGGGGAGCACTTTTTTAGGTTCTTTTACTTCAGCAGCGGTTGTTCCAGCAATTTCTATACCAACAAAAGAAAAAATAGCAATTTGAAATCCAGCAAAAAAACCTGTCATTCCTCGCGGAAAGATATTGCCATCGTTCCATACGTGATTGAGAGAAGCAACCGTACCATTGGGAGAGGTAAAGCCCGTAACGATCATATAAAATCCCACAACAATTAATGCTAAAATTGCGACGACTTTGATAAGACCAAACCAGAATTCAAGTTCACCGAATAGTTTTACAGCAAAGAGGTTAAAGATTAAAAAGACACTAATGCAGGTAAAAACGGTAAACCATGGATTGAGTGTTGGCCACCAAAAGTTCATATAAGTGATGATGGCAATAATGTCAGCAGCTCCAGTTACAACCCAGCTCAACCAATAGCTCCAGCCAACAAAGAAAGCGATTCCCGGTCCTAGCATATCGGTTGAAAAATCAATAAGAGATCGGTATTGTGAATTAGAAAGCAACAATTCTCCCATAGCACGCATGACAAAGTATAGAGCAAAACCGATAATAGCATAAACGAGTATGATGGAAGGACCTGCTACACTAATTGTTTTTCCTGCCCCCATGAAGAGACCTGTTCCAATAGCACCACCAATGGCTATAAGTTGTACATGTCGGTTGTGTAGTCCACGCTGTAACTTATTCTGAGAATTATCTTTTAAATTTTGTTTGTAGCTCATTTTTTGGGGGTTCCCTTTAATTATTTTGAGATTAAATTACACTAAAAAAGCATTATTTTGTATCGAAGCATGATATAAATGAGGTGTAAAGGAAAAAAACGTTTTTTATGATTTTGTGTGGATAAAGAAAAGAATATGTTTTAGGAATATGCTTTTGAAAAAAGAGAATGTTGTCCTCTTAAATAACGTAACAGATATTTGAATGGGGAGCTTTTTATTGTTATGAATAACAAATTAATTGTTCATTAAAAGACGTGGGGCTTTTAAAATTATTTCAGAAAGTTGTCAGGAGTTTTTATAATTTTTTGAAACTTATTATTTGTAATCAGTGCATTATTTATTATTATTCATAATGGTGAGAGTTTACTTTTTGCTCAAATAGCACTCGAGAGTTCTCATCTTAGTTTAAGAAACAATTTTTAATGGAAAATTAAAATGATTTTTAAATCATTTTTTTGTTTGTATGGTGCTATCATAAATCAAAAAGTTACTTTTGTTTCATAAGCGAAAAGAGGAATATCATAGCTTATTTTTTTTAAAGTGATGAATAAGGATTTTGTTTAGATATTGGTAACATTTTATAAAATATTGCGAGAAACTCACATTGTTTACACAAACGTCCTTGAGAGTATGATAAAGAAATGCAACGTAATTCAGTTATATAAAGAAAAAAAGAACTGGGGATTGTATAAGCTCTGTTAGAGATTGAGCTATTCATAGTGAGAGACAGAATCAGGAAAAGATTGCTCTATTAACTTTACAATTTGTTATCAAAGATAAAACTATCCAAAGAAAATGAAAAAAGAAAACAGAGATAAAACTGTTCCTGTCGCAATGTTAATCGAGCCTTTTACCCGCTGCTTTTTTAAGGCGGTACTGGCAAATGATATAAAAATGGTCATTAAAGTAAACCATGCAAAGATGTTGAAAGAATGTATTGTGACAAGTTCAAAACCTTTTTTAATGCTACCTCCAGAAGCTAAGAATTTTGGAAAAGCTGCTATGTAAAATATAGATACTTTGGGGTTTAGTATTTGTGTCAGAAAACCGTCCATATAGCTGGTTAAAAGCTTTGTTTCACTCGTAGCATGCTTTTCATTCGTTGAACTTCTTTCTTTTGAATTTAAGCTGTGTATTCCAGATTTAATTGATTTAAAGCCCATGTATAATAAATAACTGCCACCCATGAGTTTTACTAAAAAAAAACAGCGTTTTGTTGTTGAGAATGAGCGCTGATACACCTAGGTGTGGAAAATGCCCCATGCACATATGTTGCTGTACACAATCCTAAAACGTTTACAAATGCGTTCTTTCTTCCCAATCTCGTTGCATTATCGATGATAAGGGCCATATTCGGCTCCGGTGAGATGACTAAAAAAAATGAAACAATGAAAAAGGTCAGTATTTGATGATTCATTTTACTTTTAGCTCTGAAATTAATTGATTTTCGAGATACAATTCTATTCTGTCAAACTGAGAAAGTTTTCCTACACCCTGTGGAGTGCCTGTGTATATGAGATCACCACGTCTTAGCTGAATGTAGTGACTTAAAAATGAGATTATCTTCTCAAAGTTAAAGATCATATTTTTCGTATTGCCAACTTGTCTTGTTTCGCCATTTAACTTCATTGCAAAGGTTATTGGGTTGTTTATTTTTTCCTTGTTTATGAAGTCAGAGACGTATGCGGCGCCTTTAAATCCTTTCGATAAAAGCCAAGGAAGCTTTTTTTCTTTCAGTTTTGTTTGCAAATCCCGCGCTGTGAGATCAAGACCTATTGCTACGGCATCATAGCATTCTTCTGCTTCTTCCTCCATGATCATGAAAGCGTCCTTTGAGATTTTGAGTACAATTTCGGTTTCAAAATGTATTTCTTTGGAAAAATTAGGGAGATAAATTTCATTGCCTAAAACGAGTGAACTTTTTGGCTTGCTAAAGATAACGGGTTCATCTTCAACAACATTACCTAGTTCATGAACATGTTCAACATAATTGTATCCAACACAGTAGATGTCATTTATCATAGGGCGCCCTCCAAATTTTTCATTTTCTCTTTGTATAGGCAAGAGAGAACTTTGCAAACAACATTTTTTCTTATATCGCGTTGTGCGGTTTCTGAAAAAGAAGCATTATGTGGGTTGATGACTAACCATGATGACAGTTCTTCGCATTATCCTCTTTTGAAGAGTGCCCAATCTTATAGTCTTTGAGATTATTTTAATTTTGATTGCCAATTTCCTGAAATTACTTTATTACTTAAAGAGTGATTTTGCTCGTCTACGCAGCGATCAGTAGGGATTGAAAGCCCTAAAGTTCGATCATAAATGAGCCCACTCTGTGGGTGTCTCGGAATTATGGGATATTTTTCTATGTCTAGGTGCGGTGAGCACTAAAAGCAAAAAATCTGACTCGAACTCAGTACTTTCAGGCTCTCGGAATACTAATGCGAGGGTGCTCGCACCCAGCGGGGGACTTGAAAGTGAAAAGCAAAAAGCCACATTTTAACGACATTTCTATAGGCAAAAAATCGCTTTCAAAAAAAAATGCTGGGAATGTCGTAAAAGCAATTAGGGCACCAATTAGGGATAACTTTTCAACAAATCCAAAAGTATGAGAAAGTCTGTGATGGTTAAAAAGAAGCAGACCGTGGCAAACTTATTATGGCATTTGGAACGGAGAAGATTTTTACCAGCTTTAAGATAGCACAACAAATAGCCGGAACTGGAGAGCGTGTTTTGTTTCTCGTGCCTTTTCTGGCTTTGATGTCACAAACGATAAGAGAATGGACACGCTTATACAGAAGTACTGTTTCATTCCTTTGTGGTGTATTCTGATACATAAGTTGGCAAGCGTCGTAAAACAAAGATGCTGTTGTCGAACTCGATGTCTCAGATCTTGGCTCTATCAGCTACCAACTGATGTTCAAAAGCTTTGAAAAAAACAAATAAAGTCTTAGCGAATGCAATGACCGTGGTGTTGGCTACTTACCAATTAATCCAAGTTATTGCGGATGCGCAAGAGAAATACGGTTTATCAGAATTTGATCTGATCATTTGTGAAGCGGTGCAGGTTAAGGCAGATAAGGTAGAACCTTTGGTTGTAGAAGCCAAGGAAGTAGCTGAGACTGCGAAGATAACAGCGGAAGAAGCGATGAATGTTGCGGAGCAAGCAAAAGAAGAGGCTGATACGACAAAGCAAGGGCTTGGAGAGGTCAAGAGTTCATTAGACACGGTGACAGCAACGACAAATTCTGCGAATACAGCCGCCTTTGAGGCAAAAGTGTTAGCGGAAGAAGCGAAGAGTGTATTGACAGAAGTTCAAGAGAAGGCACAGAGGAACAGTGACAGTCTTTCTGAATTTCCAGGTAAGGTAGGTTCTCTTGCCACTAGTTATTTAGAGGATGTGCGTTTTCATCAACCTGACAGAATTCTGGAAGTCGATTCGAAAAATAGAAAAGGTCTTGTGATCAATGAAGGGGCATGTTTTCGCTTTTATCATGGTGGAGAGAATGGGGATAGGTCCATCTTTTACCGCGTTCCAGGGCGTGGAAGGATGACTTTTGACGAAGATCTTGAAGCAGGAAAGGATTATTATATATATCTCATCTTAAAAGATCAGACGAATGAGCTATGCTTTGAGCTTTCGCAAAATCCGACGGCTCCTGATGGCTATACAAAGGATAATTCTGAAAAGATCGGTGGATTTCATACGCTATGTGCGGATATTGGTGAGATTGAAGGTCATCTCTTATCGGGTTACCAAGCGGGGGATGTTTTGCCCAATTCTGTTTGGTGTTTAAATCACTGTCCGAGGACTGATCCAGAGGGAATGGTTTACGATCCGTGGAAGAATATTTGGGTTGATATTTATCTTCAATCAAGGACAGATGCAAATGCAAAGTTGGCATATGGTGTTCCGATTACGACCAATCGTAGCTATGCGGATCATGCATTTGATTTTTGGTCTGTTAATAAGAGATTTTTGACGAGTGATGAGTTTTCGCCATGCATGTATGGAAGTAATCAAGCAACCAGTATTGTCGGCAATCAAGCGCCTTCTCTTAAGACGTCTGGAGGACACGTTGATACAAACAATAGACGGATGATTTCGCATATCGGTTGTGAGGATGGTTGCGGTTATGTTTGGCAATATTTGTCTGGTTGTTATCCAGTGACTAAATGGCATACAGGGGAGCAAGGAAGCAGTTTACGTGTAGACATAAATGTTATGTTGGAAGGAGGCGATTGGACTGGTGGCTCTAACAATGATCATCTTGTACGGAATTTTGCGCATTCTCGTTATGTAGAAGATGAAAAAATAGGCGCCCGTGGATGTAGCGAGCCACTTTATTATAATTAACGCGAGATTGATTAGAACATCATTTTATCCAGCCCCACTTTTGTGGGGCTTTTTTTATGGAGCGTCAGATGAGAAAGATATCGAAAGAAGGATAGGCACTTCATCTTGAAGTTTTAAAATCAAAGCTTTTTCTACTAAACTCATGATGTCAACCAGAGCAGTACAATCTTATCACTCATATTTTCATGTCTAGAAAATTGAGATAATGCCATCCATAAATCGCATAAGAAGTTAGAATCTACCTTCATTGCACACCTCCGTGGACTTGTTCTCTCAAACATGCCGCCAATCCTTTAGGTGTGATTTTTGTTGAAGGCAGCACCTTTTCTGTTCCATCCGATTTTTGAATGGTGATGGCAGAACAGTCCATGAATCCTTTGTTGATTTTATCCTGATTAAGGTAACAATGGACCACGTCGATACACCCAATCATTTTTACGTAAGTAATCTATTAAATCCTTTGGTCTTATCTCCAACATCTTCGCGGCTTCAATCAAACCAAACAAACCATCAGAGCGTTTTAAGCCTTCTAAAGCTTTTGCTTTTGGTGCTAATTCTGAAATAACATGGTTTTTCTGCTTAATTTGATTTTGTAGATGATTTAAGGCGCCAAGTAATACCTCGGGTTTGGAGTAATCAATTTGTGGAATAGCTACTTGTCTTTCCAACTCTTTCCAACGGTCAATTATCTTTGCTCGTAAGGCAGTGCTGTAACTAGAAACAAGAATTAAGCATTCACGCTTTGGCAGGTTATAACAGGGCGGCTTTCACTTTTGTTATCAAGGTAGTGCCCACCAAAATCAACCTCCTCAAATTTGAGGGCGTTAAGTTCTTCAAGCGTTTTCTTGATGTCACGCATAATATTGTCATGCCTTTTGCCACATAATTCAGTAATTTTAATAATGGTATTCATAAAGAATTCTTAGATGTTAGACGTTCCTTAATGACATTCTAAAAGAGTGCTGGGCACTAAGAAACACGGCATCTAGTCCGTCGTTACGCCTTTCCCCGAAGGGGGTATATGGCATAGCCACACCTGACAAAGCTATTAGCATACAATGAGTTAAAGCTTTTAAATTGCGGAAGATTAGTTATTTCGGCAACTAATCCGCTATGTGTTTAAGGTGTTTTCTAGGCACCTGATTCGAAAATACCTATTACTATAGAATTGTCCAGCAACAAAAATTACTTTTTGCTAAGAAAACGTTTCACATACTGTACAGTGTACATATTGAAATTGTTATTTATCAATGAGTTAAGTGTACAATGTACAGTCAAATTAAAAATTCTGTCGCTAGCGATAGTTCGCTCTAGCTTGACCCGCAACAAAGCCAACCCGCTGGGAAGTGCCTTTTACATTGATTTTATTAACTTTTTTATGGAAAAAAGCATAAGTGATAATCTATTTTTAAAATTGCAATCAAAGTGTGTAATGCATAAACTCATAAGGATATGTAAGATATAGATAAAGCTTGAGAACATGATCTAGCCTTTCTTATTAGCAGCGTATTCTTGACGAGAAAGTTGTCTCTGTATGTTTTTGGTTAATCTTTCATTGGCATATTGTGCAAT
>NZ_JBHIRL010000008.1:0-115131 GCF_042197145.1 Bartonella sp. AA56HLJMS
TTCGCAATAATTGAAGAAAATCATAAAAAGATTTGTTAGAATCAGAAGAAAATATTTCTTCTCTAATAGGACTTTTTTTGATGCTTACACCATTTGGTAAAACCTTACGCAAACTTCGCATTGATCATTCAGAACGCCTTTAGATATGGCTAAAAAATTAGACATATCTGTAGCATTTTTATCTTCTGTCGAGATTGGCAAAAAATCTGTTCCTGTAGGACTGGAGAAAAGGATCATAGAGCTTTATGGTTTAGATAAAGAGAAGGCTTCTCTCTTAAGGAAAGCAGCTTATGCTTGTCGCAAAAGTTTTACAATCAAGACTTCTGATCCGTTGAGGCGTGAAGCTGTTGGTGAGTTTGTTAGAAATTTAGAGAATTTTTCACAACAAACCTTAGCAGAATTAAAAGGCCTTCTTGAGAAAGTTTGCAAAAAAAGAGGCGTCCTATAGAGATAGGTTAAAAAATCCTATTCCCTAACTTTTATTTACGCGTCCCTCACTGTAAAAAATATATGGAAAATCAATAAATCATTTTGGATAAAAAAGAGCATGGTGCCCCCAGAGAGACTCGAACTCCCGACCCCCTGATTACAAATCAGGTGCTCTACCAACTGAGCTATAAGGGCGTAACCATGTAGGAGTTAGCACAAACTAACAAAAAGGAAAACAGAAAATTATTAAATTTTATGTATATTAAAAGAAAACTATATAAAAAATAACCAATTTATTTCCTTTTTCCACTTTTTACAGCAAGGTTGGAACTATCCTTATGTTGATATCTTATAGAATCTTTTATAAGAATGCACCGTTTTGCTATCGAATTACGAATCTGAAGACTTTGATTGATTAGCAAGGTAATTTTCTAGCCAGTGAATATTATAATTACCATCAGCAACATCTTGATTATTAATAAGATCGCGAAAAAGAGGTAGTGTAGTTTTTATCCCATCGACGACAAATTCATCTAAAGCACGCCGTAAACGCATCATACATTCTAAACGGGTACGTCCATGAACAATCAGCTTTCCAATCATGCTATCATAGTAAGGAGGAATACGATAACCTGAATAAGCGCCTGAATCAACACGAATCCCTAAACCTCCAGGTGTATGAAAATGTGTAATGGTTCCAGGTGATGGCGTAAAGTTAATGGGATCTTCTGCATTAATACGGCATTCAATGGCATGACCAGAAAAACAGACTTCATCTTGTGTTACTGAAAGTTTACAGCCTGATGCAATATGGATTTGTTCGTGGACTAAATCTATACCTGTAATTGCTTCAGTTACAGGATGCTCGACTTGTAAACGTGTATTCATTTCAATAAAATAAAATTCGCCATTTTCATAAAGAAATTCAATAGTACCAGCTCCACGATATCCAAGTTGGGCACAGGCATTTGCAACAATATTTCCAATTTTTTTCCGTTCAGTTTCATTAAGTGCAGGTGACGTAGCTTCTTCCCATACTTTTTGATGCCGTCGTTGAAGAGAACAATCGCGTTCTCCTAAATGAATAGCATTTCCCGCACCATCACCTATGACTTGAATTTCAATATGACGGGGTTTTTCTAAATATTTTTCTATGTAAACAGCGTCATCACCAAAAGCAGCTTTCGCTTCTGAACGCGTTGTTTTGAGAGCTATAGAAAATTCTTGTTCAGAATGAACGACTTTCATACCACGTCCGCCACCACCAGCAGAAGCTTTTATAATAACCGGATAACCAATTTCACGAGCAGTGCGTAAAGCATCTGATTCTTCAGTGACTGCTCCATCTGAACCTGGAACTACAGGAATACCAAGTTTTTTGGCGGTTTTCTTTGCTTCGATTTTATCGCCCATGATGCGGATATGAGTAGCTGTTGGACCGATGAATGTAATATCATGGGCTTCTAGAACATCTGCAAATTTTGCATTTTCAGAAAGAAAGCCATAACCTGGATGAACAGCATCCGCTCCTGTAATTTCACAAGCAGCAATAATTTGCTGAATACTCAAATAAGAATCACGAGCGGGAGGAGGGCCAATACAAACACTTTCGTCAGCAAGACGAACATGCATTGCATCTGCATCAGCGGTAGAGTGAACAGCCACGGTTTTTATGCCAAGTTCTTTACATGCACGTAAAACGCGAAGAGCAATTTCTCCTCGATTAGCAATGAGGATTTTTCGAATCATGGTTGCCCCTCGCTTTATTCAACAATAATAAGTGGTTCACCAAATTCAACAGGTTGACCATCTTTGACAAGAACAGTGGTTACCGTACCGGAGCGCGGTGATGAAATTTGATTCATTGTTTTCATGGCTTCAATAATAAGTAATGTTTCCCCTTCAGAAACATTTTGTCCTACTTCTACAAAAGGTTGTGCGCCTGGTGAGGGTGCAAGATAAGCTGTTCCAACCATTGGAGAGGTTATTGTGTTTTTTGATTTATCTTCTTGGATAGATTGTATAGGAGATTCAGCTGTTGGAACTGGAGAAGATGTTACAGAAAAAGTAGGAGTAGAAACAGGGGCATAGATTACTTGCTCAGAAGAAGTTAAGGTATTTTGGCGTGAGACACAAATACGAAGCTCCCCTTGTTCAACTTCAATGTTCGTTAAATTTGTATCATTCAAAATTTCAGCAAGATCACGAATAATTTTCGTATCAATTGCGGTTTTTGCCGAATCCATTTTTTTTGTTGCCATTTTATTTCTAACTCCTTGATCAATGAAGATCGTCATTATCTCATTTTATGACCGAATATCTCTAGATTAGGGATGACATCTTTTGAGGCTTTAAAGATTTTTATTTCCTTTAAATCATTATACTTTGCAATTTAAAACTTGTATCTGCTTTACGTAAAATTGCACTTATAAGCCTGTTATCAAAAAAGAGAAAGCATAAAATTACCTCATTTACAGTATTCTTCCTAAAACGGATCAGGTATTCACTGTGTATTATCTATCGCTTGTTTTAGAATATCTTGTCTGGCTGCGCCGATGAATATTTTATCACCAATGATGTAAGAAGGTGTTCCCGTAATATGAAGTGCAGAGGCAATTTGAATGTTTTCTTTAAAAGCGTTTTGCAGAGTGGGATCTTTTATTGCATTATGTAGTTTTTTTTCATCTGCTCCTAATGAAACAGCTATTTTTATAGCTTTAGCTTCATTTGCACGCCCTTGATGCATTAAAAGCTTTTTATGAAACTGAGGATATTTTTCTGGAAATTGTTTTCGAAATGCATAGGCAACGGTATGAGCCGCCATAGAATCAGATCCCAAAATCGGTAAATCCTTGATAATAACCCGTAGATCTGGATATTCTTTTATCAAGCTTTCTATATCTGAATAGGCACTTTTACAAAATCTGCAATTGTAATCAAAAAAATCAACAAGTATTTTTTTACCATTTGGATTCCCCAAAACAGCGTCATGAGGAGAGTGAAAAATTTCCTTTTCTAATGAATGAATGACAGAAGTTTGTTTTTGGTTTTCGTATTCATTCTGTTTTTCCAGCTTATCTTGAAGAATAAGCTGCATTTCAATCATAATTTCTGGATGAGTAAGAAGATACTCTCTGACGATTTGTTGAATATGATGAGAATCAGTATGTGGTATCATTTTTTCTTTAAGCTTAGATAAAAAGCTAGAATCTTCCAAAAGTTGTGATTTAAGCTTTTCTAAGCTTAAATCATTTGCTGTTTTTGAGTGTGATGTTGCGTTTGATAAAGAAGGTAAAAAGATTAAAATACTCGACATAACTATGACTAAAATTTTTGAAAAAAGTATTATTTTCGAGTTTTGAGAGTGATAATTCATTTGTATACCTTCACATTTTTTAGGGTGTCATTGAGTGAACTATATGAAAAGCGCTATCTATGTGCAATGAAGCATTTAGTTATAGTGTATCTTTAAGAATGAGAAAAAACATCAATTTTTCTCTAAAAAGATTTCATATGATAAACCTTGGCTTGGTAAGGATTATGTTTTGTAAAAGATAAAAAAATTCTCTTTAATTTGTCAAATGTTGTTTTGATGTATAAGGGTATCAAAAGCTTTTTGTGCGTGTTTATTTTAGGAAAAAGTACGTTGATAATACAATGAAGAACATTTGTATTATTTTTTCCTGTTGCTTTATTGAGTACTGAGAAACAAAATTAAATAATGAAAAGTGAAATTATGAAAACCACAACACATTATGATCTGTTTATCATTGGAGGAGGGATAAACGGCTGTGGATTGGCAAGAGATGCAGCAGGACGCGGATTTAAAGTGGGATTGGCTGAAATGAACGATCTTGCATCTGGGACCTCAAGTGCGTCAACAAAGCTTATTCATGGTGGGCTTCGTTATCTTGAACACTATGAGTTCAAACTTGTTCGTGAAGCATTGAAAGAACGCGAGATTATTTTACGTATGGCTCCACATATTGTGCGTCCTTTGCGTTTTCTCCTTCCTTATCATAAAGAATTGCGCCCTGCTTGGATGTTGCGTTTTGGACTTTTTATTTATGATTATTTAGGGAATTGGAATCAGAAATTGTGGCGCAGTAAAACGATTAATTTTTCACAAAAATTTTGCTCTACACTGAAGAAAGAATATCAGAGAGGTTTTGAATATTCTGATGCAAGAGTAGATGATGCGCGTTTAGTTATTGGCAATGCTCGTGATGCAGAAAAGTGGGGAGCTGATATAAAAGTACGAACAGAAGTTCTCTCTTTAAAAAAAGAAGACAATAAATGGCGTATCTTTCTTCAAGACAAGTTAAGTAGCAAAGAATATAGTGTCACTGCTTCTTATGTTGCGAATATGACAGGACCTTGGATTGATCATGTTTTGGCAAGCGTATTAGACTGTAAAGAACATACACCAATACGGCTTGTTAGAGGTTCTCATATTTTGGTTCCCAAACTTTATACTCATGATCGTGCTTATATTTTTCAAAATGGTGATGAGCGTATTATATTTGCTATTCCATATCAAGAAGAGTTTACCTTGCTTGGAACAACAGATTGTAATTATCAAGGAGATCCGGCTGACGTTCATATTACTGATACAGAAATTGATTATATTTGTGCAGCAGCCAGTGAATATTTCATACAACCAGTGTTGCCTGAAACGATTGTCTGGTCTTACTCTGGAGTTCGTCCACTCTATGATGATGGAGCTTCAAAAGCACAAGAAATTACGCGCGATTATGTTTTAAAAGAAATGGGAACAGGAACAACACCAAAGATTCTTAATCTTTATGGTGGAAAGATTACAACTTATCGTAAGTTGGCTGAAGATGCGATGAAATTTGTTGAAAAAGAGCTTGGTAAAAAGGGAGCATCATGGACGGCTAAGGCAGTACTTCCAGGGGGTGATTTTCCCTATAACAAATTAGATACAATCGAAAATAGGATTGCTCTTTTAATGCCAGATTTAGATGCTTTTACACATCGCAGGCTTGCACGCTCCTACGGTACGGAAGCATTGGTGATCTTTGCACATGGTAAGGCAAATAAAGGAAAAAATTTTGGACATGGGCTTTATGAAGTAGAAGTAAAATGGTTGATGGAAAAAGAATGGGCTAAAGTATGTGAAGATGTGTTATGGCGTCGTTCAAAACTGGGGCTCCTATTTAATGAACAAGAGGTTGATACTCTTTCTTCCTATATGCAAAGCCAACAAGAGATTGAACAACGTTTATGATCATTTCATTTTACAGATTGTATCTGCAATATTGTAAAATATTTTCCTTCGAGAGATACTGATATTAGTTATAGATATTAAAAAGGCAATGGTTGTCTATACCCTGATTTTAGTTTTTTTTTGCAAGAATCACAAAATGGCAAAATTAGATAGAATATTTAAGATGAAATTTGTCTATCTTATAAAGTGAAATCTAAGAATATTACCAAAAAGAACTCATTGATAAAAAATAATTTATAATTAGATTCGTGTGAAATAAGGTTTTTTTCTTCTTTAAGAGAAGATAAAAGCTACTTTCTGTATCGTTTATTTGCACAATGAGTTAAAAAAATCTAAAGAAAATTAAATCGATCATGAAAAATTCTATAATGTGTTAGTTTAGCATTTATTATCTTAAACGCTGTACTAAATCATGTAAGGGAAGAGGCTTGAAGAGCGTAATAAGAAGAACTTATAAATGAGTTTTTTATATTATAGTAAAAATCTTCTTTTTTCATGTTTATATACCTGAACACTAATCTATGAGAAATGCGATATTGTGTTGTGGCATGATTGATTGTAGTAAACCTTGATATCAATTGAAAATAATGAGCTGTTATTATACTCATGATAGTATAAGAGAATAAAATTTTCCGTAAACTAAAAGTAAGTATTTTTTTTATGTATAAAGAGAGAGCTATAGGGACATGAGAGTAATACCCTCATGATATTTTACAACCTTCCATCGCCTATAAAATTTGCAGTAGCACCAATGTTGGACTGGACAGACCGACATTGCAGATTTTTTTATCGTCTTTTAACGAAAAAAGCTCTCCTTTATACGGAAATGATGGTAGCAGATGCTGTCATTCATGGTGTTCGCGAACAATTGTTGGCTTTTAGCGACAAAGAATGTCCAGTTGCATTACAATTAGGGGGCGCAGATCCGAAAAAGTTAGCAGAAGCTGCACGAATTGCTGAGGATTTTGGCTACAACGAAATAAATCTCAATGTTGGTTGCCCATCAAATCGTGTTCAAGCAGGTGTCTTTGGAGCTTGTTTGATGCTACATCCAGACATTGTGGCAAATGCCGTAGAAGCAATGAAACGAGAGGTTACTATACCTGTAACTGTCAAATGTCGGATTGGAGTGGACGAACAAGATGAAGAGTTAGCGTTAGATCTTTTGGCTAATCAGGTTTGGAATGCTGGATGTGATGCGCTTTGGATACATGCACGCAAGGCATGGCTACAAGGATTGAGTCCGAAAGAAAATCGCAATATTCCGCCCCTTAATTATGAAAGGGTTTACAAATTAAAACGTCAATATCCTCATAAATTCATTGGGATAAATGGTGGAATTAAATCGATTGATGAGATCAAAGAACACTTAACTTTCTGTGATGCTGTCATGGTTGGTCGCCAAGTTTATCATGATCCAACTTTGTTAAAACATATTGATTTTGAACTCTATGGTGAGTCGCAGAATAGTCTAAGTGAGAGTGATCTTATTGAGGTTATGTGTGATTATGCGGCTCGACATATTGCATCGGGGGGGCGGCTTTCTCATGTGACGCGTCACATGATTGGTTTATTTCATGGGCGGGGTGGGGCACGTCGATGGCGGCAAATACTATCAAATGATGCGACAAAACCAAACGCAGATATATGTACTTTAAAAGAAGCTTTTTATGCTCTCATTTAATAACAGTCAGACAATTAACATATATTAAAGTTGAGATCCTTTGCGTTTGGATGTCTTTGCGATAATTTTGATCCTTTTAATTTTATAAGTTTTTGAAAGTTTATAACTTTTATTATGAATAAGAATGTTAGAATTTATATATTAAACGGCATGCTGATTATACCTATTAAATAAAAAATAACTTAAGGGTATCACTGTAAAGGTAGTCATAAGATATTAATAACATTTTGAATCTTGCACATTTGTTATTGGGGTAGAAAATAGAATATAGAAATTATTGCCTTCATAGTATTTAACTTTTTTAAAGCACTGTTAAAAAAACAATAAATTATTTATATCCTGTATATATGACGTGATTTTCATAAACATTGTAGATTTTAAAAGGTATCCTTATGATCGCTAGTCCATTTGATGATTTTCGTGCTTTGCTTACAAATTTACCTGTTGCTGATGAGTTTTCTATAATTTTGGCAAAAAAACGGCAAAAAAACTTAACAAAAGAGCAAGGAACATTGGGAAAACTAGGAGATATTGCTGTTTGGTATGCGGGGTGGAGGGGTACAGAAAAACCTATCGTAACGCGACCTTTGGTTGCTATTTTTTCTGGAAACCATGGTATTGTAGAGGAGAATATTACACCATTTCCACAATCTATGACACAAAAAATGGTAGAAAATTTTGCATCTGGTGGAGCTGCTATCAATCAAATTTGTATTGCTTATGATCTTGGATTAAAAATTTTTGATTTAGCATTGGAATATCCAACAATGAATATTACGAAGGATGCCGCAATGGATGAGCGGAGTGCGGCTGCTACAATGGCATTTGGAATGGAATCCATTGCGGGTGGAACAGATCTTTTATGTATTGGAGAAATGGGAATTGGAAACACAACAATAGCTTCAGCTTTATGCTTAGCATTGTTTGGAGGGGAAGTGGAAGAATGGACAGGAAATGGTATGGAATCAGAAGGTGATTTTTATCAGCGTAAAATTGCAGCGGTTAAGACAGCCATTTCTTTGCATAAGGATTATTTTAATGATCCTTTTGAGATAATGCGTCGCTTAGGAGGACGTGAGATTGCTGCTATGGTTGGTGCTATTTTAGCAGCAAGAATAGAAAAAATACCCGTTATTTTAGATGGTTTTGTGGCAACAGTAGCTGCAGCGGTTCTTTATAAAATGCATCCAAAAGCTCTTGATCATACCCTTGTTGGACATGTTTCTTCTGAGACAGCTCATCGTAAACTTTTAAAAAAAATTGGCAAAGAACCACTTCTAGATTTGGGGATGCGTCTTGGTGAAGGGACAGGAGCAGCTATGGCAGCTGGTATCGTCAAAGCCGCTGTTTTAACACATGCACAAATGGCAGTTTTGGAACAAGAAAGTTTGAATGCCTAAAAGATCATAAGACGGATATAAAAAATCTTAAGAGCTTTGTTCATGCGTCTTGTCGTGTAATTTAATATAATTCAGCGGAAGTTCCGTTGTATATTTAATCTGTTCCATTGCGAAAGAAGATGAGACATCACGGATATCAATTTTAGAAATTAATTTTTTATAAAAAAGATCATAAGCTTCAATGTTGGGCACAACAACACGCAATAAATAGTCAATATCTCCACTCATTCGATAAAATTCAATGACTTCACGGAATTCTTGCACAATTTTTGAAAAACGCTTAAACCATTCATGACTATGTGTATTTGTGCGAATAGACACAAAAACAGTGACGTGTGCGTTTACTTTTTCTGGAGAAAGAACAGCAACACGACGCTGAATGACGCCATCTTCTTCAAGTTTTTGAATTCTACGCCAGCAAGGAGTGGTCGAAAGTCCCACTTTTTTAGCAATATCAGCAACAGAAAGTGTCGCATTTTCTTGCAAAAGATGTAAAATTTTTCGGTCAAGACGATCCATATTTTTTCTCAATATTTTAATTTATAAAAATTTACGCACTAAACGACGCAGATATACAATAAGCTCATCGTTAAACCATGGGTTTTTCTGTAACCAAAAAGTATTTCGCCATGACGGATGAGGCAAAGGCATAACATTATAGCCTCGAGGTTGAGGAATGGAAAGAATATTTCTCCAATCACCAACAGTTGCAGAAACGGTTTTATGTTTTAATTCTGTAATGTGCCACTTTTGCGCATAACTGCCAATAGCAAGAACAAGCTTTATTTGAGGCATTGCCTGAAATATCTTTTCATGCCATATTTCTCGACATTCACGTCTTGGTGGTAAATCAGCTTTATTTTTGTCATAACCTGGAAAACAAAATCCCATAGGAACAATAGCAAAGAGAGATTTATTATAAAATTCTTCTTTCGTGACACCCAGCCAATTACGCAATTTTTCACCAGAGCGATCATTAAAAGGGATAGACGTTTCATGGACACGCAACCCTGGTGCTTGGCCTGCAATTGCAATCGAAGCAGTATCGGATAAATAAACGACAGGGTTTGGTTCATGAGGAAGAGGAGGAAAATAATGGGGTTGTTGGACGCAAACACGACAGGAATAGATCTCTTTTTCAAGTTTGATAATTGGGCTACATTGTTTCATTAGTAAATAAAATTAAAAAATATTTTTTTTATTCTGTGCGAGGATTTGCTTTGCGCCATTCTTTTGGTCGTTGAAAACTTGATGCCCATATTCCTTTCTTTTTCTTTCTAGCTTCTTGCTCTTCTTTGGGGTATTCATAATAATTTACAGCCCAACCATTATGTACAAGTGTTGCGTTGATATTGCTAACTTGTTTTGTTTTACATGTTGCAAGAATACGGCGATATTTATCTGTTTTTTGCCAGTGACATGTAACAGTTTGATTTTTTAATAATTGTTCTAAATATTTCTTTGCCTCAAGCCCACAAGGGTAGCGAGCTTCTTTTTTTCCACAAAATTGGTGGAGTTCAGGAGCATCAATTCCAGCTAGTCGAATCTTAATTGAAGAAATCATAATGGTATCGCCATCAATGATTAATGCATTTCCTTCAACAGAGTTTTGAGAAGAAAATTTTTCTTTTTGAGGCAACCGCTGAGTTTTCTTAAAATAAGTTGACATAATGATAAGAATGCTAGCAGCGACAAAAATACTGAAACCGATTACTTTTAGATTAAAGCTCCTTAGATTAAAATGAGAAAAAGATTTTTTCATGAAATAAAGAAACTGCTAACATTATTATAACTCTATTTTAGTATTGTTTATAATTCACCCGAGAAACTTTATTCATATGACGAAACAATGTCTCGTTTTAATGACAAAATTTTCGTTAGATATCACAATAATCAAATACTCATGCAGAATATATGTAAGCAACTTAAATAATAATTCAACTTATCCAAATCCGTACAAAAACAAATTTTAAAGTAAACTTTTTAAACTTAAGGAAATAAAAAACAGCCCTCAAAAAATAACTTTGAAGAGCAATACTCCCACATTTCTTTTGGAGTATAAAATCTATCAATTCAATGATAATTTTATTTATTTAATTTTTGTTTCTTTAAATTCAACGTGCTTTTTTACAACTGGATCATATTTACGCTTGCTCATTTTATCTGTCATTGTACGGCTGTTTTTCTTTGTTACATAGAAAAAACCAGTATCTGCAGTTGATAAAAGCTTGATCTTAATGGTTGCTGCTTTAGCCATAATGTAAATACCCTATTTATACTGAAAAAATATTATTTCTGTCAAAATTTATTTCCGACATCATCAGATTTTCCGGCAACACTACGGATGTTCTCAAAAAAGTCAAGAGCTGATTAATTTTCTCATAAGTTGGACAAACACCAAAATGACATATAAACCGAAAAAAACAGCCATAGCTATTGAAAAACCAAAAGGATTAAAAATATCCATGGATTTTCCAATAAAGGTTGGCCCGATGAGCATACCAATTCCATAGCAAAAAATAAAGGCAGAATTAGCAGCAGCAAGTTCTTGGCCCTTAAGACGTGCTCCTAGATGTGCCAGAGCAATTGTATAAAGGCTAGCTGATACACCACCAAGAAGGAACAGATCAAGCATTAGAACCCATGGATATTGAGTGATCCATGGTACCATAAAAGTTCCCACAAGACCTAGGATAGCACAACTTATTAGTGGATAACGTCGATCTTTGGCATAGTCGCTTATAATGCTGATAGGAATTAAGAGCAAAACATTCCCAAGTGCAAGCGTTGCCATAAAGTGTGCTGCTTCATGCTCATTATAGCCAATGGATAAACTAAAGGGTATTATAAGAGTTAATACGCCCATTTGAATGGCTCCGTAAACAAGGACCGCCATCATTGCACTTGGAACGTGAAAAAGATAACGAAAAAATGGCATATATTGATTTTTTTGAAATTCTGGACTTAATTTCCAAGCGGTAAGAATTGGTATAGTAGCAAGTATAATAAGGCTATATCCAACAGCAAAAGGAATAAATCCTTGTGTTCCCACTTTTGCTAGCAGCGTTAGACCTATTATAAACCCTAATCCTAAGACAATAGCATAAATAGAAAGGATCAAACCGCGTTTTTTTGGGGGAGCATAACTGTTGATCCAAAACTCTGACAGGATAAACATAACTGTCATGCTGAAATGTAATATAAACTTTAAAATAAACCAAACCCATATGGGATCAAAAAAATAGAATCCTAAAAAACTTAAAGATCCTATCGCCATCATAAGCAATATTGTTTGAGCGATTCCTAAGTATAAGGCAATTCGAGACGTAAAAATAGCTGCAATAATTGTGGCGATTCCACCAACTGTTCCACTATAGCCGATTGTACTGTTGGAAAGTCCTTTCTCTGCCATAAGAAGAGAGACAAGTTGTGTTCCCATTGCCAATGCTGTTCCAACAGTGCCAATGGTTGCAATAGCGGCAATAATTGCACGCAAAGAATTATTTTGAGAGTCAAAAGGTTTTTTTTTCATGAGAATGGCTTAAGGTACTCTTGTTTATTTAAACAATGAAAAGATGAGCTGAAATGAAAGGGAGTCAAAACTATCCTTTGCAGTTTCTCTCATTTTCTAAGTATAAAAAACTGCAAGATTTTTATATGGTTATTATAGACTTAACAATAAAATTTATCCTCTTGTATACTAAAGAAATAAGATTGTATATATAAATATTATATAATATAAGTCATTTCTTAAATTGAATTTATTATTCATATATATTCAATGGAGGGCAAGAAGATTAATTTTTTCTTTTCCCATAAAAAGTATACTTTTGTTTTTTTAATTTGTTTTTATGGTAGGATGTCGGTGAAAATTTTATTGGACGAGGTTTTGTTAACAGTTCAAAGCATAAAGCGCCAGCAAAAGGTTGTACCGTTATAAGTTTTACTTCTACAACATCACTGAGCTGATAGCCTTTATGGCTACGCTGTCCTACAAGAACATGTTGTGCTTCATCAAAATGATAATAATCATTTTTAAGTGTAGAAATATGGATAAAACCATCTGTATTGAGTTTATCAAGTGAGATAAAAAGACCTGCTTTTGTAACTCCGGAAATGCGGCCTGTAAAAATACGACCGATTTTATTCGTTAAATAGTGAGCAACAAGCCGATCAATCGTTTCTCTTTCAGCCATCATTGCACGGCGTTCGTATAAAGAAACTTGCGTAGCAATTTCTGCAAGATTTTGTTCTTGTGTATCTGTTAATTGATCATTTCCTAATTTGAGAGCTTTAATGAGTGCTCGATGAATAATGAGATCAGCATAACGACGGATTGGTGATGTAAAATGTGTATAGTTCTGCAAATTTAAACCAAAATGGCCACTATTTTTAGGGTTGTACTCTGCTTGTGATTGTGAACGCAAAATAACTTGATTGACTAGTTCTTGTTGTTGAGTATGAGCGACCTTTTCTAAAATTCTATTAAGGCGCGCTGAGGTAAGTTCGCTTCCGCGGGAGAGTGGTATCCCCAAACTTTGAAGAAAGCTCCGAAGTATTTCTTGCTTAGCAAGAGAAGGTTTTTCATGAATACGATAAATGAGCGGCTGGTGATGTTGTTTTAATGTTTCAGAAGCTGCAATATTAGCTTGTATCATAAACTCTTCAATTAAACGATGCGCTTCTAGTTGTGGTTCACTCACAACATCTTTTATGCATCCATTTTGATCAAGAATAATCTTTTTTTCTGCAATTTCTAATTCTAGTGGTTGGCGACGATTTCGCGCAGCTTTAAGGCATGCATAGGCTTCCCATAAGGGGTGCAAAATGCTCTCAAAAAGAGGGGTTATTTTTTCATTTATATTACCTTCAATTGCCAATTGTACTTCTTGATAAGAAAGTTTGGCTCTTACACGAATCATAGTACGATGAAAACTATGTTTTCGTTTATTACCGTTTGCATCAAAAATCATACGAACGGCTAAAGCTGGTCTTTCTTTTCCTTCACGCAGAGAACATAAATCATGAGAAAGGCGTTCAGGTAACATTGGCACAACGGTATCGGGAAAATAAACAGAATTTCCACGTTTCAATGCTTCTTTATCTAAAGCACTTCCTGTTTTGATATAATAAGAAACATCTGCAATGGCTACAATAATAATCCAACCATCATTATTTGCTGGATCCTTATCCTTGGTTGCATAAACTGCATCATCATGGTCTTTTGCATCTGGTGGATCAATTGTAATAAAGGGTAATTGTCGCCAATCTTCACGATTATCCATATTGGCAGCTTTGATATGTTTGGCTTGCTCAAGAACACTTTCAGGAAAAATATAAGGAATTCCTTTCGAAAGAAGCGCTATCCTTGAGAGTGTTTTCTCACTCTTAATGTGCCCTAAAACATTCTTTATTTTTGCGCTCTTTAATCCGTAACCAGTATTTTTTTTTATTTCGACTTCAACGAGATCACCAATTTGCATCTTCATTTCTGGAGACATTTCAACAATGAGTTCATTGGTTTTGCGGTCTATAGGATCAAGGCGCCATTGATTATTTTCCAATTTTCGTACAATAGCAAATGCGCTTTTGGGAGATACATCAATTTTACGAATAATTCGTCCCGTATAAGGATGGCTTGAGCTTTCAGAATTTTTATTTCGAAAAACTTTTACAAGAATATGATCTCCAACACCAATATTACTTCCTGTTATGTGATGAAAAGAGTGTATTTCAATATTGGGCTTTGGAGAATCTCCCCATTCAAGAGGTTGTGCAATAAAACTTCCATCTTTATCACGTCCGCTAATTTTTACTAAAGAAACAGGGGGTAATTTTCCTTTGTTTATTGCTCTTTTGTGGTGTTTAGATATAAGATTTTGATCCTTTAACGCACGTAATATATCTTTAAGCCAGATACGAGAATTACCTTTTAAGTTAAAAGCTTTGGCTATTTCTCGTTTATTTGATCGATCAGGATTCTCATTAATAAAGGAAATAATTTCTTCCTTATTGGGCAATTTTTCTCCCTTGAATGAGGAGAGATATTTGATGTTTTTTTCATCTTTAGCCAAAATTTATGTCTCTTTTGTCTTTGCTTTTGTCTTGGAAGAAGCTCTTTTTGAAGTTGTCTTTTTGCTCGATTCTTTGGCCAATATAAGTTCTAATGCCTCTGGAAGTGTTACACTAATGGGATCTTTCTCTTTTGGCAATGTTGCATTAATTTTACCCCAATTGACATAAGGACCGTAACGTCCATTGCGTACGGTGACTGTTCCGCCTTCTGGATGCTCTCCTAATGTTGCCAATGCTGCAGATGTTGCTCTGCTTTGCTTGGTTTTATTTTCTTGTTGTTCTGCCAATACTGTAACAGCGCGATTAATACCAATATCAAAAACTTCATCTGCATGAAGAAGGCGCGCAGATTTTCCGTTATGGCTAAGATAGGGACCATATCGTCCAATTGTCGCGGTAATCATTTTGCCAGTTTCAGGATGAAGGCCAATTTCACGGGGAAGGGATAGTAAAGCCAAGGCTTTTTCGAGGGTTATGTTTTCTGCCTGCCATTCCTTTGGTAGTCCTGCGCGCTTAACTTCTTTGCTTTCACCTCGTTGAATATAGGGACCAAAACGGCCATTGCGAAGAGAGATATCTTTTCCTGTTTCAGGATCAATCCCAAGTATAACAGGTTCGTCATTGTGCGCAACTTCATTATCTTCTTTTGTATCTGTACCAAGTTGGCGTGTGTATTTGCATTCAGGATAATTGGAACAGCCAACAAAAGCGCCATAACGGCCGAGTTTTAATGATAATTGACCATTTTTACAAAGAGGGCAGGAACGCACATCACTTCCATCTTCGCGTTCAGGAAAAGCAAGAGGCGCTAATGTTACATTTAAAACATCAAGGACATTGGTGATACGGAGTTCTTGGATATTGCTAATAGAGGCATTAAATCCATCCCAAAAATCGCGTAATACATCTTTCCAAGAAAGTTTGCCATCAGAGATAAGATCCAGTTTTTCTTCAAGATCTGCTGTAAAACTATATTCTACATAGCGATTAAAGAAATTTTCAAGAAAGGCTGTAACAATACGCCCCTTAGCATCAGGAATAAGTTTTCGCTTATCAATGATAATATATCCACGATCACACAATGTCGCCAATGTGGAGGCATAAGTTGAAGGACGACCAATTCCTAATTCTTCAAGCTTTTTAATTAATGAGGCTTCAGAATAACGGGGAGGGGGCTCTGTGGTATGTTGTACAGATTCAACTTTTTCTTTTGTAAGTGCTTCACCAGTGTTTATTTGTGGTAAACGTGTTGTTTCATTTTCTTCATTATTTTCTTCGTCTCGTTGATCCGTGTAGACGGAAATAAAGCCATCAAAGCGAATAACAGATCCTGTTGCCCGTAGATTTGCACAGTTTTCTCCTTGCTGTGCTTCAATTTCAACGGTTGTACGTTCAATGTCAGCAGAGCGCATTTGGCTGGCAATGGCACGCTTCCATATCAGATCATAGAGCTTTGCTTGATCGCTATCGAGAAAATTACGGACTTGACTAGGATTGCGTTGAAAATCTGTTGGGCGGATCGCTTCATGTGCTTCCTGTGCATTTTTTGCCTTTGTTGAATAAAAACGTGGCTTTTCAGGAATATAGTCTTTTCCGAAAGTTTCATGAATAACTTTTCTTGCTGAATCAATAGCCTCAGGTGCTATCTGCACACCATCGGTACGCATATAAGTAATAAGCCCTGCCGTTTCACCATTAATTTCAATGCCTTCATAAAGCTTTTGGGCAATTTGCATAGTGCGAGAAGCTGAAAATCCTAATTTTGAAGAAGCTGCTTGTTGTAGTGTAGAGGTTGTAAATGGAGGAAAAGGATTTCTCTTTGTAGGTTTTGCTTCAACACTGAGTGTATGATATTGAGCTTTCTCCAGCATAAAGCGAATTTGGTCTGCTTGTTCTTGAGATTGAATATCAAGCTTGCCTATTTTTCTTTGATTAAACATTGTCAATCTTGCTTGGAAACTATCATTTTGGATGGTTTTTAACTGTGTTGTAATGGACCAATAATCTTCTTTGATAAAATGTTCTATTTCTGATTCACGATCACAAATAATACGCAAAGCAACCGATTGAACGCGTCCTGCTGAACGCGCACCAGGGAGTTTACGCCATAAAACAGGTGAAAGTGTAAAACCAACGAGATAATCGAGAGCACGACGTGCAAGATAAGCATCGACAAGGGATGTATCAATATCACGTGGATTATTCATAGCATCAAGCACAGACTTTTTGGTGATGGCATTGAAGACAACTCTTTTAATAGGTTTATCTTTTAAAACTTTTTTTTGACGAAGAACATCCAGAATATGCCATGAAATAGCTTCCCCTTCACGATCAGGGTCTGTTGCTAATATAAGGCTATCAGCTTCTTTAACGGCTTTTGCTATTTCATTTAAACGTTTAGCGGCAGCAGAATCTATATCCCATTTCATAGAAAAATCTTGATCCGGTAAAACAGAACCATCTTTTGCAGGCAAATCACGAACATGTCCAAATGATGCGACAACTTTGTATTGAGACCCAAGATATTTATTAATTGTTTTTGCTTTTGCTGGAGATTCAACGATAACGATATTCATAATTTTACCCAAATATTGAAATAAAAATTTTTTTATAAACGCCTTTTACGCGAATAGCTAATGCCAATTGCTTAAGAGCACATAAAAAAATATTAGCCATATAAAAAACATGAATATTGTACAACTTATGATTGTCATTATTAGAGTACACCCTATATAGAATTACACGATTTATTTTCCACTGTTATTACAAAAACATACGGCGAAATACTAAGATAACGTCTATTGAGAGGTAGGAGGGGAAATGCTCAAGGATAGAGGATTATGTTTATAAATCATTTAAAAGTTATCCAATATATTACAGACATGTCAAAGCAAATGAATCAGATGGCGCGTCAGGCGCACAGTCCGCTTTTAGCATTGCTTTTGGATATGGTTGCCAAAGAAGGGCAAAGCATTATTAATAGTGCTGAGGCTCTTGGGGAAGATCAAGATTCGACAATGACACACAACCACCAGAGTGTCGAATAAGCTTTCCAGCAAGCTCGAGTTCTACCAACAAGAGGTAGAGAGTTGGGAGTGAAATACCTGAGTGGATACTGAGTGTGTCTAAGTCGATTGGCGTTGTTGAAAGAGCGGAGAGAACTGCTGCACGTGCTGCATCATCATCTGCTAAAGAGAGATCGCTGTTTTTTTCATCTGCTAAATTAAAATTCTCCTTTTCAAGTTGTAAGGAGGATGGTTCCTCAAAAAAATTGAGTTGCGAATTTGGAAGCGGTGAAATTAATGGCGTAAGTGTTTCTATAATGTCAGAAGGATGTGTGGTGAGTAGAGCACCGTCTTTGATAAGATTGTTTGTACCAACAGATCTTGGATCAAGTGGAGAACCGGGAATGGCAAAAATTAGCCGTCCCATTTCAGCTGCTTGACGTGCGGTAATTAAGGACCCTGAGCGCAGGGCTGCCTCTACAACCAAGAGACCAAGTGATAGAGCTGCAATAATACGGTTTCTTCTTGGAAAATCGATAGCACGCGGCTTCCAAGAAATGGGCATTTCGCTGATGATGGCTCCACCGTTAGCAATAATATCTTCATGCAACTTTTTATTTTCAGGAGGATAGATATGATCAATTCCTCCCGCCATGACTGCAACAGTTCCTGTTTTTAAACTTGCTTGATGCGCAACGCTATCAATTCCACGAGCGAGTCCAGAAATTGTTACAAAGTCTGCTTCTCCGAGAAAACGCGCAAATTGAGCCGTAAGCTTTTTTCCCGCAGCTGAAGCATTTCGAGAACCTATAATTCCAATAGAAGTTTTTTGAAAAATTGAAACATTACCTTTGATAGCAATAAGCGGCGGAGGGGCTTCTGTAACCTTAAGAAAAGCTGGATAATCTGGTTCTCCCATACCGATAAACCGAACACCTAATCTTTCAGCTTCTTGCATTTCTTTTTCTGCATCTTCTAAGCTTGCTATTTTAATAGATACAGAACCACCATCTTTTCTACTAAGCTCTGGCAGTGCTGCCAGAGCATTTTCTGCTGTTTTATAATGATCAATGAGATTGCGAAAACTAACAGCTCCAATATTTTCACTGCGCAATAACCGTAACCAGCTTAGACGTTGATGATCAGTAAGTAGGATTCCTTTATTTATCTCCGCTTTGCGTACCAATCTTATTTTCTTCCCCAATTAATAATCTACCGATATTTGTATAATGTTTTATGAACACAAATATGCTCATCGCAATCAGCATACAACAGAAATAAGAATCGGAAAAATAAAAAACAAATATCGGCGTGATCGTAACAGCAACGAGTGCGGATAATGAAGAATAGCGTGTGAGGAGAAAAATCGCACTCCATACAATAATAAAAATAATTGCTGCGGGCCAGTAGGTCCCTAAGCAGACCCCTAGATAGGTAGCAACACCTTTGCCACCTTTAAATTTAAGCCATACGGGGAAAAGATGTCCTAAGAAAACAAAAAAGCCTGCTAGAGAAACAAGGATACTATTGTCTAGCGGATCACTAAAAAACTTTATAACGAAAACAACGATAGTTCCTTTCAACATATCACAAAGAAGTGTTAGAGCAGCAAGCTTTTTATTTCCTGTTCGTAAAACATTTGTTGCTCCAATATTGCCGGAACCGATTGTTCTTATATCACCAATTTTGAACAATTTCGTAAAAAGAAGCCCAAATGGAATCGAGCCAATGAGATAAGATACGAGGAAAATAAACCATGGAGTGGATTGAAAAAATATTTCTGCTTCATTCATTAAGAATCTCATTAAGTTTGTTGATCAAGTTTAAAAACGTTTTTCCCTTTCACAAAAGTCTGGATCACGCGTCCTTGAAAACGTGCATTCTCAAAAGGGGTATTTTTTGAACGTGAATAGAGCTTCTCTTTCGAAACAATCCATGGTTCTTCAAGATCAACCACAATAAGGTCTGCATGAGCCCCTTTTTTGAGTGTTCCTGCATTGAGTCCAAAGAGCTTTGCAGGCGCCGTTGACAAAAGTTCCGTTATCCGTAGAAGAGATAGGCTCTCATCATGATAAAGGCGTAAAGCTGCGCTCAATAAGGTCTCCATACCAATAGCGCCAACTGCCGCGTCATTAAATGGTAAATGTTTTTTGTCGATACTCTGAGGATCATGAGAAGAGACAATAACATCTATAGTCCCATCCTTTATTGCTTCAATCATTGCTATACGGTCTTCTTCTGTACGCAATGGGGGCATTAAGCGAAAAGAGGTGCGATATTGTCCAATGTCATTTTCATTGAAAGATAAATGATTAATAGATACACCCGCTGAAATCTTCTCACTGCGTTTTTTACCTAAACGGAGTGCATCAACAGAGAGTGCTGTTGATATTTGAGCGGCGTGATAACGTGTTTGCGTTAATACTGCTAATCGCAGATCTTTTTCAAGTGGGATAACTTCTGCTTCGCGAGGGATGCCAGAAAGACCAAGCCAACTGGCAAGCAGTCCTTCATTCATCACACCTTGCCCTGTAAGATCTTTATCTTGCGTTTCATGTATCAATGGAACATCAAAATCACGTGCATAAGTCATTGCACGCCGTATAACAGATGAATTTTGAAGTGTTTTTTTTCCTTCACTAAAAGCAACGGCTCCTGCATCTTTGAGCAAACCAAATTCGGT
Organism: Bartonella sp. AA56HLJMS; assembly: GCF_042197145.1. Taxonomy (NCBI): domain Bacteria; kingdom Pseudomonadati; phylum Pseudomonadota; class Alphaproteobacteria; order Hyphomicrobiales; family Bartonellaceae; genus Bartonella; species Bartonella sp. AA56HLJMS. The sequence continues at coordinate 20,528 of NZ_JBHIRL010000008.1, forward strand.
TATTTCTTGTCCGTTGAAACCTTGTGTGATTGAAGCAACGGGATAAATATTAACCGATGATATTTCCTGTGCTGTATGCGTAATAAATTTAACGAGTGCTACATTATCAATAACTGGATGCGTGTTTGGCATCATAAGAAAAGAAGTAATACCACCTGCTGCGGCCGCGTAACTTTCTGATGCAATTGTTTCACAATGTTCATTCCCTAATTCTCCAACAAAAACGCGTGCATCAACAAGACCAGGGAGAATTGCTTTGTTTTGTGCGTTAATAATTTCTGCTTCTTCAGGAGCTCCCTGATTCAGAGCTTCTTTTCCAGCGGCTATAATTCGTCCATTTTTAACAATAACTGTACCAATTTCATCGATTGCGCGCGAAGGATCAATAATACGAGCATTCTGAAAAACAATTGGTTTTATCATTTTTTTTCTCCACTGATCTTTGCGCGTGAATCTAATAAAGCCTCCATGACAGCCATACGCACTGCAATTCCCATTTCTACTTGTGTCTGAATCATACTTTGTGGTCCATCTGCTATATCGGATGCAATCTCTACGCCACGGTTTATTGGTCCAGGGTGCAGAATAATAGAATCATTTTTGGCATAGGCTAAATTTTCTTTATGTAAGCCAAAATAATGGAAATATTCACGCGTAGAAGGAATAAAAGAGCCTGTCATCCGTTCATGCTGTAAGCGCAACATCATGATAACGTCAGCATTTTTAAGACCCTCTTTCATCGTGTTAAAAACCTCAACACTCATATGAGCGATTTCTGCGGGTAAGAGTGTTGAGGGAGCAACAGCACGAACACGAGCACCCAAAGCATTGAGACACAGGATATTGGAACGGGCAACACGTGAGTGTAAGATATCTCCGCAAATCGCAACAGTTAATCCTTCAATACGACCTTTTGCCCTTTTAATGGTTAGAGCATCTAATAAAGCTTGGGTTGGATGTTCATGAGCACCATCACCTGCATTAATAACACAACAATCAACTTTTTGTGCTAATAAAGCCGCTGCTCCCGCACTGTTATGGCGAAAAACCAGTATATCTGGCTTCATCGCATTGAGAGTTATAGCTGTATCAAGTAATGTTTCTCCTTTTTTTACAGATGAGTTGCCGATCGCAAGACTCATCACGTGTGCACCTAGCCTTTTACCCGCTAATTCAAAAGAAGATTGTGTTCGCGTAGAGGCTTCAAAAAAGAGATTAATTTGAGTCCGTCCATGCAAAGTAGATTTTATTTTATCAATTTTGTTAGAAAGGATAACATTTGCTTCTGCACGATCAAGCAATGTATTAAGATCTTGTACACTTAGATCTTTAATAGCTAAAAGATGTTGATGAGGGAAAAGTGGAAAAAAATTATCTTGCATCATAGCATTCTTCTTTATCTCTCTCTAAACAGGTTAAACAAGCATTTGTTTGAATATGATAAATGTTTCTTAACTCTAAAAAGACAAATAGTCTATGATATGAATGATTTGAATGTAGGAATATACCTATGAGTGCTGTATCTGCGCAAAATACTCGTCGAAAAAATACTTTTCTTAGCGATACGCTTATGTTTCGTATTGCTTCTACTTTGCCTAAGTTTTTGTTAGCAAGTTTTGAAGAAATAGGGGATTTTGCCGCGAGTCGAGAAGCATGGAAACTTTCTTGCTTAGCGAATCATTATAAGCCTTTACTATGCTATAATGATGAATGGGGGCAACCAACAGAAAGATTAGAGATCCATTCTTCCTATCAAGCTCTTCAACAATATTCTAGACAAGCAGGTTTGGTTACCTCGCTTTGGGAAAATACGAGCTCAGAAAATGGAGTACGCTATCAAGCGCGTGCGATTCGTTTAGCTTTATCTGCTGGTTTAGAAACAGGACATTTGAATGAAGTTATCATAACGAGTGCAGCTATTGCTGTTTTAATTAGTGATATTGAGCTCTTCAAAAAATGGCAAAATGTACTTTTATCACGCCAATATGATTCCTCATCACAGCCTATTCATCATAAAAAGGCTGCTTCTCTAACTTGTGCATTTGACGATATTGAAAAATACGCTTTCAATTTTCCAAGTGTTAAGAAAATTTCTTTCGATGAAAGTATGGAACGTGATCTATATCGTTTAAATGTTGTAAAAACCAACGTTATTAATCCTACCGCTGACGGATATCTTGTTAGTGCAGATTTAGATGGTCATTTAAGTTGTTTTTTTATTCCACGCATACAAGAAAATGGCGCATTAAATGGATCTATATCGATTCGTCATTTAATTCAGCGTTCTGGAGAACTGTTAACGCCAGAAGGGGTTGTTGATTTTCAAGGCAGTTATGGCTGGCTTTTGGGAAATGCTGGAGAAGGGCTTAAAGTTATTAAAGATATCGAGACAATGATGCGTTTTGATCAATCTGTCATATCGGCAGGTGTTTTGCGAGCGGCTCTTCAATTTGGTATGGATTTTTTCCGGAAAAAAATGCCCAATCAGCCTTTACCACCACTGACAGAACGTATTTTTGCAGATATTGCATTAGATATAGCTGCCTCACAAGCATTGGTTTTGCGTTTAGCAAGAGCATTTGACAATGCAGCAAATGACCGTTCTGAAGCAGCTTTTGCCCGCATTATGACACCTATTATTGCTTATCATGTAAGTCAATTGGTTGTGCCTATTATTGGTGAAATTATTGCACAACTTGGTATTGAAAGTTTTATAGAGAATAATCCATTATCACAAATGTTGCATAATGGGCCTGCGCGGATTGTGAGAAATAGTTTTGCTAATCAGTTGGTAAAGGATGCCATTCTTATTGCTGAAAAAGCTCCGGGATTGTTTCAGAAATTGTTGGAAAAAATTGCTCTTGATATTGGACCAGCAGGACCCCGAGCAATTGAAATTATTAAGTCAGCAGGTGATATGGCATCAGCAAATGAGGGAGCAGGAAGGTTTTTTGTTGAACAGGTAGCCTATGCAGCAGCTGCAGCAGCATTACGTTCTACAGACATAGAACATGTTGCAAATGCCTATATGGAAAGCCGCCTTGGAGGGCAATGGAGATCTTCCTACGGGATGCTTATTGCACGATATAATGCAGGGCATTTGCTCAATGTCCTCTATCCTTCCATGTGATTAAAGTTTTGAATTCTATTGAGAGCACCTTGCAATATAAAAGCGGCGGCTGCCGAATCAATACGGCTTGCTCTTTTAGCACGCGATACATTCATTTCTAAAAGAGACCGTTCTGCCGCAATTGTTGATAAACGTTCGTCCCAAAAAACAAATGGAATTTTTGTATAAGCTTTCATATTGCTCACAAAAGCTCTGGTTGCTTGAACACGAGAGCCACTGCTTCCATTCATGTTAAGAGGTAAGCCAATGATAATAACGCCTACATTTTCACGGTCAAAAATTTTAATAAGTCTGTAAGCATCTTCTGTAAATTTTTTTCGCTGTAGTACAGGACGCGGATTTGAGACAGTCAGCCCCCTATCAGAAATCGCAATTCCGATAGTTTTTGTCCCTAAATCTAAGCCTGCTATTGTTTGTCTAGGCAAAAGATGTTTTATAACTTCATCTATATTAATAACAGTCATAAAGGTATAATACGTTTTTTAATGTTTCAGATCTATAGTTATATTCTTTATTCATGTTATCTAATATTCTTGCACTTACAAGTGCAGCCTTGTATAGCCAGAATAAAGATCAAATAAATAAACAAAAAAGCAGAAAGGCGTAAAGAGTATGTCTGTTGATCAAGAGACAGTCAAGCGGATAGCACATTTAGCAAGGATTGCCCTCCACGATGATGAGATAGAACCTGTGACAAAAAAATTCAATGCTATTTTAGGTTTTGTAGAGCAATTGAATGAAGTTGATGTCAGTGGAGTTGAGCCATTAACATCTGTGATGCCGATGACTCTACGAATGCGTGAAGATACTGTTACAGATGGCGATAAAGCAGAAGATATTGTAGCCAATGCCCCTGTTACAGAAGAAAATTTTTTTCTTGTCTCAAAAATTGTTGAGTAACTTTTTATATTTTTGAAATTTGAGAACCAATATGACTGATTTAACAACTCTCACAATTGCGCAAGCTCGTGATGCTTTAATAAAGAAAAATCTCAAAGCAACAGAATTAACGGAAGCTTATTTACAAGCAATAGAATCAGCTAATCCAGTTTTGAATGCTTATGTAACAATAACAGCAGAACAGGCAATGAAAATGGCTGCTGAATCAGACAGTCGCTTAGCGAAAGGGCAGGGAGGGCTTTTGGAAGGAATTCCCTTGGGGATTAAAGATCTTTTTGCAACCTATGGTGTTCATACTCAAGCCTGTTCAAATATCCTTGATGGTTTTAAACCGCACTATGAATCAACTGTCACGGCTAATTTATGGCAAGATGGTGCTGTGATGTTAGGAAAACTTAATATGGATGAGTTTGCTATGGGCTCATCCAACGAAACATCATATTATGGTCCCGTTATTAGTCCATGGAGAAAAAAAGGCTCAAATGAAAAACTCGTACCCGGTGGTTCTTCGGGAGGATCCGCAGCCGCTGTTGCTGCACAAATTTGTGCTGGTGCAACTGCAACCGATACAGGTGGCTCAATACGTCAACCAGCAGCTTTTACTGGAACTGTGGGAATAAAGCCAACTTATGGACGTTGTTCGCGATGGGGCGTTGTCGCGTTTGCTTCATCTCTTGATCAAGCTGGACCTGTTGCTAGAGATGTTCGTGATTGTGCTATCTTACTCAGATCAATGGCCTCTTTTGATGAAAAAGATTCTACTTCCGTCAATTTACCAGTTCCTGATTATGAAAGTTATCTTGGTCAATCAATCAAAGGAATGAAAATCGGTATTCCAAAAGAATATCATGTGGATGGAATGTCTCCAGAAATTATTGAGCTTTGGCAAAAAGGAATAAATTGGTTAAAAGAAGCAGGTGCTGAGATTAAAGATATTTCTTTGCCCCATACAAAATATGCTCTACCTTCTTATTACATTATAGCTCCTGCAGAAGCCTCTTCTAATTTAGCGCGTTATGATGGTGTGCGTTTTGGTTTGCGCATGCCTGGGAAAGACATCATTGAGATGTATGAAAATACGCGTTCTGTTGGTTTTGGTGATGAAGTCAAGCGGCGTATTTTGGTGGGAACTTATGTCCTTTCATCTGGTTATTATGATGCCTGTTATCTAAGAGCTCAAAAAGTAAGAACACTCGTAAAACGTGATTTTGATCAATGTTTTGCTTCAGGCATTGATGCTATTTTGACACCAGCAACACCAACACCTGCTTTTGGTATTGCTGATGAAAAAATAAAAACTGATGCTGTAGCAATGTATCTTAATGATATTTTTACGGTACCAGTCAATATGGCTGGTTTACCAGGAATTTCTGTTCCTGCTGGTCTGTCATCAAATGGTTTACCTCTAGGATTGCAATTGATTGGTAAACCTTTTTCTGAAGAAGTCATTTTTCAGATAGCGCATATTATTGAACAAGAAGCAGGAATATTCAGTGCAGAAAAATGGTGGATGTAATAGTCAAAATTCACAAAGGAGCATTTCTCATCCTTAATGAGAAATGCTTTTTTTAAAGGTGGAGGGAATGAGCTCTATTTCCTTAATTCGTAGTCTTTATCCACCAAGATAGGCTTCTTTAACACGCGAATCAGAGAGCATAGTTTTTCCTTCACCGTGAAATAAAATATGTCCTACCTCTAAAATATAAGCATAGTCAGCTATGGAAAGTGCAGCAAATGCATTTTGTTCAATAAGAAGAACAGTTTTTCCCATATCATTAATTTTTCGAATAATAGAAAAAATTTCTCGAACGAGAAGTGGTGCTAACCCCAACGAGGGTTCATCTAATATGACCATATCAGGATTGCTCATGAGTGCACGGCCCACAGCAACCATCTGTTGTTCACCACCTGACATTGTTCCTCCCAACTGTTTTGCTCTTTCACGTAGGCGCGGAAAAAGGTCAAATATCCATTCAATATCACGGGAAATTCCCTGCTTATCGTGACGAATATAAGCACCTAGATGAAGATTCTCTAAAACAGTGAGATGGGGCATGATACGTCGTCCTTCAGGGCTTAGAGCAATCCCTAATCGCAAAATCTCTTCTGGTGATTTTTTTATAATAGATTTGCCATTATAGGTAATTTCTCCATAAACAGAGCGATTAAGCCCTGTAATAGAACGTACAATACTGCTTTTTCCTGCACCATTGGCTCCAATTAAAGTGACAATACTGCCCCGCTTTATGGACATAGAAAGATTTTGGACAGCTTTAATGGCGCCATAATGAACATAAAGATTTTTTATTTTAAGAATATCCATAAACATCTCCGCCAAGATAAGCTTCAATAACTTTAGGGTTATTACGAATTTCATCTGGTGTACCACTGGCAATGCAACAGCCATATTCCATAACCAAAATATGTTGGCAAAGCCCCATAACCACTTTCATATCGTGCTCAATAAGAAGAATTGTAAGATCAAAGTCTTTTTGCACTTTTGCTATGAATTTTCTAAGATCTTCACTTTCTTGTGGATTCATGCCAGCAACAGGTTCATCAAGAAGAAGCAATTTGGGCTTTGTGGCTAACGCACGCGCAATTTCTAGACGTCGTTGCACACCATAAGGTAAAGCTGTTGCCGATTGATTGGCAAGATGATCAAGTTGTAGCTGTTCAAGGAGCTCCAAGGAATTTTTATAAACTTCCTTCTTTTCTTTTATTGCTTTTGGAAAAAAGAGAGCTGAAGAAAACCAAGGATATTTTTGTCGAACATGCGCTCCTACCATAACATTCTGCAAAACCGTTAACCCTGAGAAAAGACGAATATTTTGAAATGTTCTGGCAATATGGCTTCTACAGATAATATAAGGAGACGCTCCAGAAATTTTTTTCTCATCAAAAAGAATGATGCCGCTTGTAGGAGCATAAAATCCAGAAATCATATTGAAAACTGTTGTTTTTCCAGCACCATTGGGACCAATTAATCCAGTAATACTTCCTCGTTTAATTGCCATATTAACATTATTTACAGCAACTAATCCGCCAAAACGCATTACAATATTATTGAGTGAAAGGATATTGTCGTTCATAGCTTTCCCTCAGTATTAGAAAGCTTTTTGCGTGTCAAAAAGCTATAAATTCCATTCCATGAAAATTCTCGTTGTCCCATTAACCCTTTTCTCCAAAACAAGATAATTACCAGCAATAAAAGAGAAAAAACAACCATACGAAGCCCTGGGGTTTCTGGAATATGTATAAAACCTAAGTCAAATGGACTTTCAATAATACGAAGCCATTCAAGCATGACTGTAATAATAATGCTGCCAATAATACTCCCTGTAATTGAACCGAGACCACCAGCAACAACAATCATTAAAATATTAAAAGTCAGAAGAAAATTAAACATTTTGGGATCAATGGTTGAAATAAGAGCCGCCATTAATGCGCCACCTATACCTGCAAAAAATGCTCCAACAGTAAAGGAAAAACTACGGTAGAAAAAAGCATTTATTCCCATAGTTTTCGCAGCTATTTCATCATCACGAATAGCACGTAATACGTTACCAGTATTACTTTGCAGTAAGAGGACAATAAAGAGAACTGTAAATGCTAGCCAACCATAGTTCCACCATAATGTTGCATTTTGAGGTATTCCTTTGATTCCCAAAGAGCCATTTGTGAGCGATGTTGCGTTCGTAATGACAATGCGAATAATTTCCGCAAAACCTAATGTTGCAATTCCAAGATAATCGCCACCAAGACGCAATATTGGTAAAGCAATTAATAAACCTACAACAGCAGCACACAAACCACTTACAACAACAGCGATAAAAAAAGGTAACTGTAAATGATATAATGGTTCAGCAATAGGCTCAAGAATCCACATCATTTCTTTTTGTTCAGGGGAAAGAAGTAAAATTGCGCAAACATAAGCACCAATAGCCATAAATCCAGCATGTCCAAGAGAAAACATACCTGTGAAACCATAAATCAAATTAAGCGAAATTGCCAATATCGCATTAATAGCAATCAGATTGATGATACGAAGCGTATAGTCATTAAAATGGCTATCAGCATAAAATAAAAAACCTATGAGAACTAAAACACTTATACACGATAAAACAGTTGTCGCTGACTTTGCCATTAGATTTTCTCCTGATTTCTTTTACCCATTAATCCTGTGGGCAATATCAATAGAATCAGAATCAATAAAATGAAAGCGAAGGCATCTCGATATCCAGATAGCGCGGGGAAAAATGCGATAATCATAATTTCAATAAACCCTAATAATAATCCTCCCAACATTGCACCTGGTATCGAACCAATACCTCCGATAACAGCAGCGATAAATGCTTTAAGACCAGGAAGAACACCCATATAAGGCTGAATTTGAGGATAACGTAAAGACCACATAATGCCAGCTATGGCGGCAAGAGCTGAGCCTATTCCAAATGTAAGCGCAATAACTTTATTGACAGACACACCCATCAAACGTGTTGTTTCAATATCATGGGAGATTGCGCGCATAGCAAGACCCGGTTTTGTTTTATGGATAATCCATAACAGTAATAAAATAAGAATTAATGACACAAAGGGAACGATCAGAGACATGGGAGCAATTCTGATGATACCATCTGCTCCTGATCCTAGATGCCATAAAAATGGTGTTACAAGAAAGTCTGGCTGTTGTACACCTTTCGGAACACCACTAAAGAGTACAGTAGCAAGATTTTCAATAAAAAAAGAAACACCAATTGCACCGATAAGTGCCGAAATACGCGGAGCATGGCGTAGAGGTTTATAAGCAAATTGATCAACAGCAACACCCACAGCACTTGTAATAAAAATGGAAAAACAAAGAGCTAAAACCCAAATCGGTGTAAAGTCTTGCGGGGAAATTTTAAAATAATAAACAAATCCTAGCGCAAGAATTAAAAAAGCAGCAATCCAATAAATTGGAGGACGCCTTTTAAAGCCTATAAAGACCGAATAATAAACAAGAGCAGCAAGGAACAAAAGAAGAAAAGCTGCCCACGCAGGCATAAAGCCAATTGTGGAAAAGAAAACAAAGTATGCTCCCAGCATAAAGATATCACCGTGAGCAAAATTAATGAGTCTCAGTATACCGTAGACCATGGTGTAGCCAATAGCAATAAGCCCATAAAGAGATCCCAATGCCAGTGCATTAAAAAAGTACTGGATGAACATTTCAGTGCTCATCTCTCATCCTTCCACATTTGTTAATTTACATAGGACAATAAGAAATTTCTAAGTTTTTGGTTGAGAAAAAAATCCTCAACCAATTCTTGCATTTTAGTAAGTAAAACTTTTTAATTAAAAAGCAGGTTTAACTTCTTCTAAATAAACACGTTTTCCATCCTGTATTTTAATGATACCAATAGGAATTTTAGGATTATGATTTTCATCCATTGACATATCCCCAAAGGGGGTAGGAAAATCTTTTAATTGGCTAAGTGCGATAGTAATTTTTTCACGATCAGTGCTACCAGCATTTTCAATAGCCTTCATGAACATCATATAACTCGTGTATCCCAAAACAGAATTGATATTTGGCTCTTTGTCTGGGTAAGCTTTTTTCCATTCTTTTGTGAATTCTTGCGCAGCTACTGACATATTTGGCATATCCTCACTATAGGGAAGTGTCGTATGTAAGAAACCTTCTGCAGCTTTTCCTGCAATCGTAATGGTTTCTGGATTATCCATAGCATCTCCACCCATAATTTGAAACTTCGCCCCTAATTCTCGTGCTTGTTTCATGATGATAGCACCTTCAGAAAAGTAAGATGGAATGAATAAGATATCAGGTTTCTGGGCGATAATTTGCGTGAGAACAGCTGAAAAGTCCTGATCTCCAGAATTATAATTTAAATTTGAGATAACTTCACCACCTAATTTTTTGAAAGCACGCGTAAAATAACTTGCAAGACCAATGGCATAATCGCTTGAAATATCTTTAAGGATAGCAGCCTTTTTTGCGTGTAAAGTTTGGCTTACATAAGTTGCGATTCCTACTCCTTGATAGGAATCAATAAAGCAAGCACGAAAGTAATATTTTTTACCCTGTGTAACAAGGGGACTTGTTGAGGACGTTGCAATGGTTGGAGTCTTTGCCTTTTCAGATATTTCACCACCTGCTAACGAAAGTGAAGAACCATAGCTACCAATGATTCCACTCACTTTTTCACTTGCTGTTAAACGCATAACAGCATTAGCCGCTTCTACTTTATCAGATTTATTATCAATAATAACAAGTTCCACTTTACGTCCTAAAATTTCTGGAACTTTTTTATGGGCTAATTCTATACCTCTAATTTCAAGCTGCCCTCCAAATGCATTTTGACCACTTAATGGAAGATAAACACCAATCTTAATAGGTTCACTCGCATAAACATTTGCTGTAAATGCCATAAATGCTGTGATTATCGTAAGGATTTTCTTCAATTGCATTGCGCATTTTCCTTAATTGAATTGTCGTTTTTTCACCTTATATTGAACTTCTTCATCATGCAAGTTACACATTAATCAAAATATCATTATGTAAAAAAACTTTGTATATGACCTCTTTTGTAGGGCACTCCTTGTAAGGTATGTAAAGTGTACAATCAAATAGTTTTATAAATATTCATGTTGATATTCTCTGACATTAACATAGAAGATACGACAATGTGGGGAAATCTTATCTTGGGGCTTGCGTGTTGATACAAGAGCAATGTTTACTTAAACCTAGAGAATCAATATCGTACAATTTATAAGCTACAGGATCACGTTATTATGACGAGTAAGGATGCATTAAAGGATTGTTCCCCATCTGAGGATAGTATAGGTGCTTGTGGGGAGATTATCGAAATCAGTGGTGTCATTAAGTGGTTTGATGGTAGTAAGGGGTATGGATTTATTGTACCTGATTTACCTCATTTTCCAGATATATTATTGCATGTTACGGTAATGCGAAGGGATGGTTTTCAAACAGCTTTAGAGGGAGCTAAAGTCATTTGTGCTGTGGAAAAAACTGAACGAGGGTTAAAGTGCGTTCAGGTGAAATCCATAGATTGTTCTTCAGCAATTCATCCATCAGAAGTTCCTGCCCGTACCCATGTTGTTGTTACTCCAGAAAGTGGACTAGAACGAGCAATTGTTAAATGGTTTAATCGTGACAAAGGATACGGTTTTCTTAGCCGAGGGCAAGGAACAGAAGATATTTTTATTCATATGGAAACATTGCGCCGTTTTGGTTTAGCAGAGCTTCGTTCCGGCCAAGTTGTTCTTGTACGTTTTGGTAAAGGAGAAAAAGGTTTAATGACAGCAGAGATTTATCCGGACATAGGCATTCCTTTAGCTACGCATTGAATTTCACGAGTGAAATCAGTGTGTTTTCTATATTTTTAAAGATGGTTATTCCGTAAATTGCTATAGAGGTAGATTTTTAAAGAAAATATGGCTCTCGTTAATCCATAAACCAAATGAAGAAAATTTCGCATATTACGTTGAAAAAAACTAGAAAATAACAAGGAAGCAATCCTCTTGTTTTTTGACTTTTAAACTCTGGTACTTTTTATTTTAGAAACAAAATTTAAAATTTTTCTGTGGTGGAGACAAGAATGTTAAAGCCTTTTAAAAAGGGGCATATTGTTTTATTGGTGATGCTTTTTATGTTAGATATGCGTGTTGTTGTAGCAAAGGAGCCCATAGAGATTCCTGTGCATCCGGTTCCTTTAGAAATACATACAAAGCAAGGTCCGGTTTTTTATAAGGTAGAGATTGCTTTTACGCCATCTCAAGCAGCAGCTGGTTTAATGTATCGAACTGATTTTCCACGCGATCGTGCAATGCTCTTTAAGCAGCTAAAAAGTTCTCGATCGGGAGATGAGCAGAAAATTTTTATGTGGATGGCAAATACGCCTTTACCTTTAGATATGATTTTCTTAAACTCTGAGGGAATTATTGTATCGATTATTGAAAATACTTCTCCACTTTCAACAAATACCATTTCATCAGAAGTTCCTGCAGCTTTTGCACTTGAAATTAACGCTGGTGAAGTTTCTAAAAAAAAGATACAAAAAGGACAACGTGTTATTCATCCTGTACTTTGTGGAAAGTGCAATAAAAAATGACCGCTGAAGATATTCGTTTTTTTGAATATAATGGTTTGCGATTTGCTTATCGAGAAGAAGGGCAGGGCGCGCCTATTTTGTTGATCCATGGTTTTGGATCTTCTGCACGGGTGAATTGGTATGCAACGGGTTGGTTTCGTATTCTCACTGAAGCAGGATATCGTGTTATTGCTCTTGATAATCGCGGTCACGGAGATTCAGTTAAAAGTTATGATCCTATCTTTTATACACCTCAAGCTATGGCTGGCGACGCAGTAAAGTTACTGCAGCATTTAGAGTTATCTAAAGCCCATGTTATGGGATATTCTATGGGGGCTCGTATTAGTGCTTTCATGGCTCTTTTGCATCCAACATATGTACACAGTGTTATTTTTGGTGGTTTAGGTATTGGTATGGTGACGGGAGCAGGAAATTGGGAGCCTGTTGCTGAGGCCCTTTTAGCAGAAGATATTTCCACTATTACCAATACGCGCGGTTTAATGTTCCGTAAATTTGCAGATCAAACGAAAAGCGATAGGCGTGCTCTTGCTGCTTGTATCATTACATCAAAACAGGAGTTAACGGCGTCTGAAGTTTACAAAATCAAACAACCAGCACTTGTTGCCGTTGGTTCATTAGATGAAATTGGCGGTGATGCAGAGCCATTGGCAGCCTTGTTGCCTTGTGGTGAAGCTTTATCAATTCCTGATCGAGATCATATGCTTGCTGTAGGCGATAAAGTTTATAAAAAAGGCGTTATCGATTTTCTTTCTCGTTATCCTATAAAATAAGAACTCTTCATAGCTTTTAGAATTTACAGAAATACCCAATATTTTTATTTCGTATAAATTGAAAAAAGCTTATTAAAAAATCTTTCTGTTATGACGTAAGTTTTTATAAAAAATGAAAAGAAAAATAAACTCTTATTAGCTTATTTTGTATATTTTCCAGAGAGGTAATTCTTCTAAGATTAGATAATTATACTTTAAAGGTTATTAAAAAGAATTATTTTCGAATGATGTAATAAATATTTTTATTTGTATTTTTTATAAAATAAACAAACTTATAAATTATTGATCAATTTATTCTTACGAATATGCATTTTAAATACAGATGCTAAAATTGGAGATAAAGTAAAATTATTAAAAATATACAGTTTTTTTGCCATTTTTTAATCTATACGGGTATATTTAATAATGATAGACTCCTTTTGTAAACGTTCTTTATGAATGTATAAAGAACGTTGTGAATATATGTAATATTAAGTAAATATTCAGATTATGCTTTTTTACTGACTTTACAGAATCATAAGAGTGTCTTATTTGCACGACACGCAATTATTTTAATCGTTTCAAAAAAACAGGAGAGCATAGTGAATGCTGATGAAATAAAAAAACTTGATAATTATTTTAAAAATATATTCCAAAACTCAGCATTGCAAGTCAGAGCACGGCCTAAAAAGAGTGATTCTTGTGAGGTTTATATGGGAGATGAGTTTTTAGGCATTATCTATCGAGATGAAGATGAAGATGAGCTCTCCTATAATTTCTCAATGGCTATATTAGATATTGATTTAGAAAATTGATTCGTTATTCATAGTTGAATGAAGTCTTTTTTATCCCATAAGATTTATATAAGTTTTAACGCTTTAAAACTCGTATGGTTATTTCGTGCAATAATAAGATGGTCATGGATAATAATGCCTAATGCATTTGCTGCATCTTTTAATCTATATGTCATTGTTATATCTGCATTAGAGGGGGTGGAATCGCCAGAAGGGTGATTGTGGACTAAGATAAGTCCTGATGCGGATAACTCTAAAGCTCGAGAAATAACTTCACGAGGATAAACAGGGGTATGATCAATGGTTCCAGTTTGTTGCACCTCATCAGCAAGTAAGCCGTTTTTTTTATCAAGAAACAAAATACGAAACTGTTCACGTGTTTCGTGAGCCATAACAGCTTTACAATACGCTAACACTTTATCCCATGATGAAAAAATATCGCGCTTAAACAATTGCGCACGAGCAAGACGTCCAGCAACATCTGAAATAATTTTTAAATCAACTGCAGTGGCGGGACCACATCCTGGAATTTCTTGAAGTCGGTGAATATCCGCTCCCAACACATCAGCTAATGAACCAAAACGCGCTATCAAATTTTTAGCTATGGGTTTTGTGTTTGCACGGGGTATTGTGCGAAAAAGCAATAATTCAAGATATTCATAATCTTCAATTGCATTTCCTTTTGACTTTAAATAGCGCTTCCGAAGACGTTCACGATGGCCTTGATAATGTTTATGAAGCTGTGCGTTTTTCTGAGGCTCTTCACTTTTTCTTTCTGATACTGGGGTGAGTGGAGAACTCGATGTTAATGCAAAGTGATTACTTTGAGTATCTTCCTTTTGATTTAATTTTTTAGCCATAACATCTCTACATTGCGTTAGGTATGGGAATTTGGAATATAAAAAATATTTTTAGGAGATTGTGTAAATATTTCATACCCTTCATTTGTAACACCAATTGTATGTTCATATTGTGCTGTCAGAGAGCGGTCACGGGTAACAGCAGTCCAACCGTCAGATAAAATCTTAACTTGTGGTTTACCAAGGTTAATCATAGGCTCAATTGTAAACATCATACCTTGTTTTAATTCAACTCCTTCTCCAGGATTTCCATAATGGAGAATATTGGGAGCATCATGAAAAAGCTGGCCGATACCATGTCCGCAGAAATCTCTCACAATTGAACAGCGTTCAGATTCTGCATACTGTTGAATGGCTGCCCCAATATCACCTGTCGTTGCTCCAGGCTTAACGACAGCGATTCCTTGCATAAGACTTTCATAGGTTATTTTTAGCAAGCGTTCTGCTGCACGCCTAATTTTTCCAACAGGATACATTCGGCTTGAATCCCCATGCCAACCATCAAGGATAAAGGTTACATCAACATTTACAATATCACCTTCTTGCAAAGGTCTTTTATTGGGAATGCCATGGCAGACAACGTGATTGATAGATGTACAGCATGAATGGCTGTATCCATGATAATTTAGATCAGCAGGAAGTGCTCCTCGCTTAGCTCCAAAAATAAATACAAAATCATCTATTTCTTGCGTAGTAACGCCCGGCTTAATAATATCTGTAAGCGCATCAAGGCATTCTGCAGCAATACGACCAACTTCACGCATTTTAGCAAAAGCATAATCATCGAAAATGCGGATTTTTCCATTAAATTTTAAAGGGATTTTATTATATTCGATATACTCAGTCATTGTTTCTTCTATTTTCTATTTTTACTCTCTGAATCGGAAAAATGCCTTCTACACTTACATGACACTTTACAGCATAACATTCTACTCCTGATTTTAATGCTAAATCAAACTTACGTCCATAGAGTGGATCAAGATCATGACAAATTGTAAAAGCTGAGCAATCTTCTCGTTGAATAATATAAAGCATAGCAGCTCGTTTTCCTTGTTGTACAACTTCTATGAGCTCATCAAGGTGACGTGCACCACGTTTTGTTTCGCTATCAGGAAATTCTGCTAATCCTTTCTGACGAATAAAATGAACATTTTTGACTTCTAGGTAACAATCAGGAAGAATGTCATCACGTAAAAGAAAGTCAATTCGTGATTGTGTCCCATAGCGTTGTTCTTTTAAAATTGTTTTATATCCATTTAATTCTGGTAGTAATCCGTTTTGAATTGCTTCTAACGCAAGTTTATTGGGTAAAGACGTATTAATGCCAACCAAAGTATTATCGGCTTCAATAATTTCTAATTGATAGGCATATTTTCGTTTGATGTTGTTATGATAAGAAAGCCAAATATTGGTGTTGAAAGCTGTTAATCCAAGCATTGATCCTGTATTAGGTACAGACACGGTGAGGACATGCTGATCATCTTGTTGAACATCCGCAAGGAAACGTTTATAACGACGGATAAGCTTTGCAGGAAAAAGTTTGGGAATAAAGTGCATATCCCTTTTTTAGGATTTATGATTTCATAATTCAACTGAGATTATGATTTATAGGGGCTGTTCCCTATTAAAAAAGGTAAAATTGATGTAAAAAACGCTACGATATCTTATATAAATTGTTATAAATTCCATCGTTTACTTTAATGGCTTTTAAAATTTATTATTAGGTTTAGAAACTATTATCTTTGAATGAAAAGATAGATTATCTATAATTTATTATTAAACAGCATTAGAGTATTGTGAAAAAGGTTTCGTAAAAATAGTGGAGAGGGAGATAGTTTAAGTGAAACTAGGTAAAATTGATGGCAGGAACGAATAGGAATCGTGAAAATTTAACAAATGGTCCCATTATTATTTTAGTTGAACCGCAGCTTCCTGAAAACATTGGTATGGTCGCAAGGGCAATGGCAAATTTTGGGCTTTCTAAGCTTCGATTA
Source organism: Bartonella sp. AA56HLJMS (assembly GCF_042197145.1). Lineage (NCBI taxonomy): Bacteria > Pseudomonadati > Pseudomonadota > Alphaproteobacteria > Hyphomicrobiales > Bartonellaceae > Bartonella > Bartonella sp. AA56HLJMS. The sequence continues at coordinate 37,090 of NZ_JBHIRL010000008.1, forward strand.
GTCAATCCTCGAGAAATGTTTCCAAATGAAAAAGCTAGAGCTGCTGCAAGTAAAGCTGATCATGTCATTAACAATGCTGTGATTTTTAACACATTGCGTGATTCAATTGCAGATTTACACTATGTTTTTGCCACAACAGCACGTGAAAGATGTGGATTTAAAACTGTAAAAAGTGCTGTCGAAGCAGCAAGCGTATTACGTCAGCGTGAAAGTATCGGACATAAGACCGGGATTGTCTTTGGAAGAGAGAGATGGGGACTAGAAAATGATGAAATCAGCCTTGTTGATGAAATTATTACTTTTCCAGTTAATCCTGCTTTTGCGTCACTTAATATTGCGCAAGCGGTTCTTTTAATGTCTTACGAATGGATGAAAACTGGTTTAGAGAATGTCAGCGATACGGCATTTCGTGCCGCAGAGATGGAACCTGCAAATAAAATAATATTCCATGGTTTTTTATCTCAGTTAGAAGAGGCTTTGAATATCCGTGGGTATTTTAGACCACCAGAACGTAAAGAAGTAATGCTTGCAAATTTGCGCTCTGTTTTTACGCGCGCTAACTTTAGTGAACCTGAGGTTCGTTTATTGCGAGGCATTATATCTTCTTTGGATCATTTTTCGCCACAATATCCACGAGGGAGTAGAGCACCGGAAGAGCGTGATCGTAAAAAAATTAAAAATAAGTGTGAAAACTAATGGATGAACGACCTGTTCTTTTTTTTGATAGCGGTATTGGTGGTTTAACAGTATTCAGGGAAGCGCGTATTCTTATCCCTGACATGCAATTTATCTATGTTGCTGATGATGCAGGATTTCCTTATGGAAATTGGAAAGAAAATATTTTGAAAGAGCGTATTTTGAAGATTTTTAAAAATCTTTTAACACGTTACAATCCAGCTTTATGTGTGATTGCTTGCAACACTGTTTCTACACTGATGATAGCAGATTTACGACAAAATTTTCCTCATGTCCCTTTTGTAGGAACGGTTCCTGCAATTAAATCAGCTGCTGAACAAACAAAATCTGGTTTTATTTCCGTATTAGCGACTCCTGGAACAGTTAAACGTGCTTATACAAATGAATTAATTAACTCTTTTGCTGGACAGTGTCATGTTCAGCTTGTGGGAAGTAAAAAGCTAGCTGGACTTGCTGAAGATTATTTACGGGGAAAATCTATCGATTCAGAAGAGTTAAGAAAAGAAATCCTGCCATGTTTTGTGGAAAAAAATGGACAATATACGGATGTTATTGTTTTAGCCTGCACACATTATCCTTTTTTGATTAATTTCTTTCGTGATCATGCTTTATGGTCCGTTGAGTGGATTGATCCGGCGAAAGCGATCGCCAAACATATCAGATCTTTATTACCATTGTCGGGAAAGATACACCATCAATATATAAAGAAATATCAAGATTTTGCGTTATTGACATCGAAAAATATCACTTCTTTAACGGAGAATTTGTTTAAAGGATTTGGCTTAAAACTCATGAAAGGAGTTGACTTTGGGTTACGAGACCAATAATGATGATCTAGCTATTTTTTCAAGAAAATAGCATTAATTGACGTGTCCCGTGGATAACTTTGCATATTGATATGTTAAGGTATTCTGTCAGTCTTTAGTATTTAAAGGCAGAGGAGGGCGCGTTTCCTTGGGGTCTTAAGATCTCGTGTTTTATTTTATAAGGAAATGCGATGAGTAAACGCGAAACAACAAAGTATAAAATTGACCGTCGTATGGGAGAAAATATTTGGGGGCGTCCAAAATCTCCTGTCAATCGTCGTGATTATGGTCCAGGTCAGCATGGACAGCGTCGTAAAGGAAAACTTTCTGACTATGGGGTTCAGTTGCGCGCTAAACAGAAATTGAAAGGGTTTTATGGAGATATTTCAGAAAAACAATTTCATAAAACCTACGAAGAGGCAGCTCGTCGACGGGGCGATACTGGCGAAAATCTTATCGGTCTGTTAGAATCACGTTTGGATGCTGTTGTTTATCGTGCAAAATTCGTACCTACGATTTTTGCTTCTCGCCAATTTATCAATCACGGTCATGTTAATGTCAATGGGCGGCGTACAAACATTCAATCTTATCGTTGTAAACCAGGTGATGTTATTGAGGTTCGGGAAAAATCGAAACAACTTGTTTTAGTGTTAGAATCAGTGCAATTGGCAGAACGTGATGTCCCTGATTATATTGAAGCAGATCATAAACAGATGAAAGCAACCTTTACACGTATTCCTGCTTTTGCAGATGTTCCTTATGCTGTGCAAATGGAACCTAATCTGGTTGTTGAATTTTATTCTCGATAATTTTTCTGTAAGAGAAATTGTTTCTCTCTTCTATTATGATAACTTCAAAATATTGTGTTATTCTTACAATATTTGAAGTTAATAAGTTCTTTTTGTAAATGGTTCTATATTAAGTTTATTGCTATGTTTTATAGTCATAAATTTGTATAGTTCCATTTCTTTTTTGTGTATCTAATTTATAAATTCAAAAAACATAAATGTAAGCTTGCTTTAATATTTGTTTTTATCTTTGCAAAACGAGCCGTTTATTGTGCAGGATATGGTATTATGAATGATGTTTCAGTTGAATATCAGGCAATAGAAGAAAACAAAGGGAGAGATGATCCTTTAATAAGCGAAGCAGATAATTGTCATCCAATGTTTCGTGTTGCTCCTTCAAGCGTAGAATTTAATAAATTGCGCAAACGACTTTTACGTCATATGCGACAAGCTTTGGATGATTTTTCTATGCTCTCTACAGGGAAAAAATGGCTTGTTGCTTTATCGGGTGGAAAAGACTCTTATGGTTTATTAGCGCTTCTTTTAGACTTAAAGTGGCGAGGTCTTTTATCCGTTGAAATTCTAGCCTGTAATCTTGATCAAGGGCAACCAGGATTTCCTAAGCATATTCTTCCAGACTTTTTAAGTTCTTATAAAATTCCATATCGTATTGAATATCAGGATACTTATTCCATTGTTACAGATAAATTGGCAGAGTCGCAGACATATTGTTCACTTTGTTCTCGATTACGACGTGGTAATCTCTATCGTATTGCACGTGAAGAGGGATGTTCTGCATTAGTTTTAGGTCATCATCGTGATGATGTTTTAGAAACATTTTTTATGAATTTGTTTCACGGTGGCCGATTAGCTGCCATGCCTGGAAAACTTAAAAATGATGAAGGAGATCTTTTTGTATTACGTCCTCTTGTTTATGCTGCTGAGGAAGATATGGAAAAATTTTCTCAAGAAATGCAATTTCCAATTATTCCTTGTAATCTTTGCGGTAGTCAAGATGGATTACAACGTAATGCAATGAAAGAAATGCTGAAAAATATAGAAAGACAAATGCCAGGACGTAAAGATACGATGATTCGCGCTTTAACAAATGTACGCCCAAGTCATTTGCTTGATAAGAAATTCTTTGATTTTAAAACGTGTTAATAAAAATTAGATATTTTAAAAATAAGTTTAAAGAGTTTAAGATAAGAGACTTATTTATAATGATAATTTATTTTTTTCATTTAAATATCGTCAGATTGTTTTGTTTCAAATTCTCTTATATTGCAACCATAAAAAACATCCGTTTGCATATCACAAAGGAAGTTCTTGTGTGCATAAAACACTCTTGAAAAAAGTTTCCTTTCACTAACCAATGACTGTCGTAATATGAAAAATGGGAAAATAGTACGGTTGTCGATTTGCTCTTTTGTTAATTAAAAATGGTGAGCCTTGTGGATTTTATTCTTTTGCGCCGCCGTCACCGCCATTTAAAGCTCATTTTAAGGCATTAAATTAAGAGAATATATAACTGCTTGGTATTTTGGGAGTGTATAGCAAACATTCAGAGTAAGGATTGCTCATAAATTCTCATGAAGTAAGTCACATGATCGGTTCTTGTTATGAAAAGTCGCTTTTTTATAAACTAATGCTGATAGAAATCTTCATCATTGAGGACAGGGAAGGAGTTAAATTTTTAAACGGCTATACCATAAAGGTCATAGGCATCCGATTGTTCGATTTTAACGGTGACAAATTCACCAACACGCAGTGGGCGTCGTGATGATATATGGACAACACCATCTATTTCTGGAGCATCGTACTGACTACGTCCTTTGGCAACTTTTCCTTGACTTTCATCGATAAGCACTCGGAGTCTTTTTCCAATTTTTTTCTTTAAAAGATGTGTAGAAATTTGTTGTTGTTTTGCCATAAAACGATGCCAGCGGTTTTCTTTCACCTCTTCAGGAATATTTTCTAATCCCAAATCATTTGCGGCAGCTCCTTTTACTTCTTCATATTTAAAGCACCCCGCGCGTTCAATTTTTGCTTCTTCTAGCCATTCTAGAAGTATATTAAAATCTTCATTCGTTTCACCAGGAAAACCAACGATAAATGTTGATCGCAAAGTAAGATCTGGACATATTTTCCGCCATTTTTCAATTCTACGGTTTGTTTTTTCCATAAGTGCGGGACGCTTCATGTGACGCAAAACAGTTGGTGATGCATGCTGAAAAGGTATATCCAGATAAGGAAGAATTTTTTTTGCAGCCATAAGTTCGATAACTTCATCAACATGGGGATAAGGATAAACGTAATGCATACGTACCCAAATACCCATATCGCCTAGTTCGCGACAAAGATCAAAGAATTTAGTTTTGATTGTACGATCTTTCCAAGAATTTTCGAGATATTTAAGATCAACACCATAAGCACTCGTATCCTGTGAAATAACCAAAAGTTCTTTTACACCCGCTTGCACGAGTTTTTCAGCTTCACGAAGAACATCGCTGATGGGACGTGAAGTGAGATCACCACGCAGTGTAGGGATGATACAAAAACTACACCGATTAGAGCATCCTTCAGAAATCTTTAAGTAGGCGTAATGGCGAGGTGTTAAACGAATACCTTGGGGAGGAACTAAATCAAGAAAAGGATCATGAACAGGAGGAATTGCTGTATGAACAGCTTCTATAACGCTTTCATAAGCTTGCGGTTTTGTAATAGCCAATACATTAGGATATGTTTGGCGAATAGCATCAGGATCAGCACCAAGACACCCTGTTACAATAACTTTTCCATTTTTTTTAAGAGCTTCATCAATATTGGCTAACGATTCTCTCCTTGCCGAGTCAAGAAAACCACAGGTATTCACAATAACGACATCAGCTCCTTGATGTTGACGTGAAATCTCATACCCTTCAGAGCGAAGGCGTGTAATAATTCGCTCAGAATCTACGAGTGCTTTTGGGCATCCGAGGGAGACAAAACTAATACGAGGTGCTACCATGATGATCCTACAATTACTATGAATGATTGAGTTACGCTTTTATTAATTTAAAAATAATGTTCTTTGTTTTTATACCTATGCAATACAATCTGTTACAAAGTTATTTGATTTTTTTCTACAAAATTTTATGTGTTTGTATGCATGCATACAATTTTGTCTTATTATATCGTAAAATTCCGTTATTGAGGATGATGATATAAGAAAGCTTCCTTCAAAGCATTTAAGTTCTTTTCAAAGTACGTGGTGAATATTTTAAAACTTACTTGTCAAGCCTTGCATTAAGTGAAGAACATGGAGGGAAGGGAAAATTAAACCCGCTCGATAAGGATCTGGATTGTTTATAAACCGAATTGGGGGCATCCTTTGGCTGTGGAGAAGAAGTCAATTGCGTGTGGCACAATAAAAAAATACTCAACAGCTTCTTACTGCGATATCTATCGCGTACTATAAGGTTTATTTTTTAATATTTGCGAATAAGTCCGGTAAGTTTTCCTTGTATTTCTATACGCTCGGATTCGTATGTCCGTACTTCATAATGAGGATTTGCGGCTTCTAATGCAATAGAAGCTCCTTTGCGTCGATAACGTTTTAATGTGGCTTCTTTTTTATCAATAAACGCAACAATAATTTCACCAGTTATTGCTGTATTTTGACGTTTCACAATGATCGTATCTTTATCAAGGATACCAGCCTCCATCATAGAATCATCTTTAACTTCTAATGCGTAGTGCTCACCTGTATTAACCATATCAAGTGGAAGAGAAAGGCTGTTTATTTGTTGCAGTATAGCAGAGGCGGGTACGCTCGCAGAAATACGTCCCATAATAGGAATGGTGATATTTTTTTTTTCTTCTTCATCAAAGGGACTCAAGCTTTTTGATATTTCCCTTTTCTTTCTTTCTATCATACTGGGAGAAATTTTACGTGCTAAAGAAAGGCTAAATGTTATTTTCTCAGGAAGTCGAATCACCTCCACAGCACGAGCACGATTGGGCAAGCGACGTATAAAACCTCGTTGTTCTAAGGCTATAATGAGCTTATGAATACCAGACTTTGAAGAAAGTTCTAATGCATTTTTCATTTCTTCAAAAGAAGGAGGAACACCAGTTTCTTTTATATGGTTATGAATAAATAAGAGTAGCTCATACTGTTTACATGTTAGCATTCAACATTCCAATCAAAATAATAAAAATTAGTAAAGTAAAAATACATGTATATATAACACTTTTACAATTTTTTATCGCCAAATCAAAATTATTTTATTTGTTTTTGATATTATCGTTTAATAAATAAATATGTTTATTTATAGATATATTTAAATTATTATTTATATACTGTATATATACATTAATATTAAATAATGTATAAATATACTTTATAGTTCTGACTGAATTATCCAACACTAAATTTTGTGACTAGTATTATCCTTTTCTTCTAAAAATATATCTACGTATTTTATAATTTTTGATATAAAAAAGTTAACTAGAAGGCATTCTATATATTCAAAACACTTAAAATAATTTTGCATACTGCATATTATTTCTGCTTTTTTATTCTTAGTAAAATTATCTACAGCTCTAATAGTGAGCATAATTTATAGTCATTCGGGATATTTTCAATGAGACTAAATTTTTGCTTCATATCTACTTGATTCTATAGGATAAATTGGCTTTCGTTATATATTCATTATACATGAATAAAAATCATACTCTCAAAGCCATTGTTGCTCATTGTTCCATTTTCAAGTCTAACGTGTCAACCGCTATATACTATTTCCATGAACCCTAATGTTGCGATAATTTTTGGTTATTGAAAGGAAGCATAAAAGGTATTTTCATTTCTTTTTTATAGTTTTATTCTCTCGCTTATATCGGTCAAGAAAATGCTTTTTATTGTTTCAATATAAAAAAGATTTGAAATGAGAAAAACTTACAGTATTTGAGAATTTTCACTCAAGTAAAAAGTAATAAATTATTATAAATCAATATATTATCTTATAAAGCTGTATTCATATTTGAGAATTGAACACTAAAATATAAAGATATAAAAATAATATTATAATAAAAGGTATTTTTTCTTCTCTACCCATTATGCTCAACAACCCATGTGAGGGGAAGGGGGTATTTCTCATAATTTTAACGCTTCGAATCTATGCAATATTTTGCAGTGAAATTTTTCCTTTATTGAAACTTCAAAAAGAAGATTAAAGAGTACTTATACAATGATGAAGTAAAGGGGCGAAAACGGAAAATTATTGATAACTGAAGAAAATAATAATATTTTTTTCCAAAAGGTGTTGACCAAATGGAAAGTCAACCGTATGTTCCCTTCACTTTCTACAAATTAGATAGTGTGCAAACTAGATAGCTTGTGTGAGAGCGCGTAGCTCAGCTGGTAGAGCAACTGACTTTTAATCAGTAGGTCCAGGGTTCGAATCCCTGCGCGCTCACCAAATTTAAGTAATATCAATAGGCTATAAAAAATTTAAGAATCTTTTTTGTTTTGATTCTTTTTCAAGTTTTTATTGATTCTATAGCCTGTCATTTTCTATCAGCTGTTTTGGAATAGAGCGGTGCTATGCTGTCTCTTGTCCAACAAAAAAGAGCTTTAAGATTACGATAGGATTGTACCTGCGTTGGCAGCACATGTGGTTTCTAATTTTCTCAATCTATAGGTTGATTTTTTAATACCCACTGCATTACATGATTCGCAAAACAGTTGCTAAAATCACCACTTATTCACACTTAATATTATGAAATGAATTTTCTATAAGATGTTGATTTATTTAATTTTTACTCTTTTTAACATCTACTATAGTACATTTATTTCTTATGAAGATCATAAAAAGGTTAACAATACGTTAATTTCTTGATAGAAGGGGCCAATTCAAGAGTGGTATATGCGCGAGGGGAATCATTTAAAAACGTAAATTCTTCCGTTGCGTACAAAAAGCGTGACGTGGTTTTTACAGTAGTACTTAACAGAAATAAGTGGACTGAATAGATGCCTTCAAATAGAAAAAAGAAATTTACTTTTATGATTAAACCAACACTTCAATTGTTTTCTATGATCGTCATTTCTCAGTCACTGGTATCTTGTTGCGCAAGCCAAACTATGAATTTTTCAATAAAAGATTCCTATCATAATAAACCAATTAACGTAAACACTTCTGTACTACCTCAACAAGTATCCAATAAGAAGAATCAATCGGAAGAAAAAAAGCGTGGACGAGCGATTGTTGGTAAACCTTATCAAATAAAAGGAAAGTGGTATTATCCTCAAAGTGATCCAACTTATAAACGTGTTGGCGAAGCATCATGGTATGGTTCAGATTTTCATGGACGTTTAACTGCCAACGGTGAAATTTATGACATGAATCTTTTGACTGCTGCTCATCCTACAATGCCTTTACCTAGTTATGCTCGTGTTACTAATTTGAAAAATGGATCTTCAATCGTTGTTAGAGTGAATGATCGCGGACCTTTTATGAAAGACAGAATCATTGATTTATCAAGGCAAGCTGCGGCAATATTGGGGTATGTAGATAGGGGGGTCGCAGATGTTAAAGTAGAATATATTGCTGAAGCACCTGTTGGCTATTATGATGCTGCATATTTAATGTCCTCTTATACTCCTGGAAATGCTGCCCCATATTCATTAGCGTCAGAAAATGTTGCGAAAAAAAGAGAAACTGTTTTGTTAAAAGAGCAGCGCAATACAAGAAACAAAAAAGAATTAGCTAAAGCAGCTGCTGTTGAACACGAACAACGTAATAAAACTGTTGTAGTTAAATTGCCAGAAATTGGTCCTATCATGGTTGATAAGCCGATACCATTCGATCAAGTTGCTTCTATAAATAAGCTAAACAAAAAAACAAAGGTTAATTGGCTACAACTGTTTTAAGAAAAAATGCATTGATTTTTTATCTATATAATTTTCTAGTAAAAAAGGTAAGAAATTACGGATTTAGTGTAGGATTTTTATCTTAAAGCGCTTTGTCCTTTTCAAAAAGCTTGGTTGGGTTCTATTATTATAAATTCAGTACGGCCTTTCCACTCCATTGCTGGTCTATTCGTCGTTTTATGATATTGCTTGCTTAATAAAGCGTGTACTTTTCTTGCTGTAATAGCTTTTGCTAGACGAAGGTAAATTATTGTGTCAGTCTGTTTGTGTAATCTCTAAAACAACTTGTACAATCGATTTGAGATGAATAAAAAGCTTAACAAGTAAAAAAATATTTTCTTTTGATTCGGCCTTGCATCTTTCTAAAGTATCTACGGTAATATCTTATGAAAAGATTATGCATTATCTTATGCTTTTGTTTATCATGTTCTTTAATGGAGTAAGTTCCCTCACGAAAAACAGAGCGTCTCAAACAAAATACACTTACATTGCCAATTCATGGACTTATTTAAAAGAGACATACTTTAACACGCTACAAGCCTATTTTGCGACAGCGCCTGTGAATGGTATAACTGTTAACGCCTTTAGACATCAGCATCTTTACTCTTATGAAGATATAAATCGACACCATCATACACTTTGCAAGTCCCCAATGTTTTGTGCGATAATTCTTAACACTTGAGAGGTTTATAAGAAGTATTTTTACTCTCTTTTTTAATAATTTTTATCCATATACGAACCCTACTTATGACCCGTAAGTAAGCGATTTTTAATGAATTCAATATGAGAAGAGGGGATGAGAGAATCTTACAGTATTTTGAGTTAGCTTCAATTTTAAAATGATAATTTATCATAACAAATCAAAATACTATCAATAAAAATAGGAAAAAATCTTTTGTCTCTCATACATTTAAAATGTTAAACTGAACCTACATGGAAGATAAAAAACGTGTCATATTATTTTTTCTAAAGCTAAATGAAAATAAAATCTTTTTATGAGTTGTAAATAATTCCTCAATTTTCAGAAATCAAAAAGTTTTTTCCTATATAAGATTCTTTATGTTGATCTTTGGGATGGGAGGAGCAGCTATGTATACAGCATTAAGGATCTTATTGATATTATGGGGAGTATTGGCATTTGATACGTGGGGGAGAGCACAAGATTTTCAAACTCCCGCATCACAACTGTTATTACTCGATGATGATACAGAGACAATACTTTATGAAAAACAAAGTGATATTCCTTTTTTTCCTGCTTCATTAGTAAAATTGATGACAGCAGAAGTTGTATTTCATCAATTAAAAAAAGGATTATTAAAAAGTACGCAGAAATTCAAGGTCAGTGAAAATGCTTGGCGCAAAGGTGGAGCACCTTCCGGTACAACCACTATGTTTGCAAAGATAAAGACAGAAATCAGTGTTTCTGATCTTTTACGTGGTTTAATTATTGTGAATGGAAATGATGCTGCTATTATTCTTGCTGAAGGAATATCAGGACATGAAGATCATTTTGTAAAACTGATGAATCAGCGCGCAAAAATAATCGGATTATCTCAGAGTCATTTTGTTAATGCTACAGGGCTACCGGAAGAGGGACAATTTGTAACTGTGCGTGATATGATTATATTAGCACGTCATATTGTTCAGGAATATCCGGATTATTATGCACTTTATTGTGAGCCTCATTTTACATGGAATAATATTTTTCAACGTAATAAAAACCCTCTTATTTCTAAGGAAATTGGTGTAGAAGGATTTGGTTTTGGCTACAGTGAAAAAGAAGGTTTTTCAATGGTTGCCACCATTTCTAAAAATCATCGACGGCTTTTTTTAGCAATCAATGGTTTGCAAGATGGTAAAAAATATACAAAAGAAATAGAACGCATTCTTCAATGGGGGATGACGGCATTTGATCTCAAAACAATTTTCACAAAAGAAGAAACGGTTGGTCGTGCTTCTGTTTACGGTGGTAAGAAAAATTTTGTTCCACTCATTGTTAAAACACCAATAAGTTTTATGCTTTCGAATGAAAAAAAAGTAAATGTTAAAACAAAAATTAAATATCATGGTCCATTGAAAGCCCCCATCGTTTCTGGGCAATCAGTTGGTGTTATTCAAATTTTAGAAGATAAAAAGGTTCTTCTGGAAAAACCAGTTTTTGCCGGAATGAATATTCAGGAAGGAAGTTTCTTTGCAAAAGTAAAAAATGCATTCTATGAAATAACAATTGGATGGTTACGGAAATATTTGTAGTTACGCGCTAATAAGGTTAAGGTCATACGTGTCAGGTTATTTTATTACATTCGAAGGAGGGGAGGGGGTAGGAAAAACGGTGCAGATTTCTTTACTTGCTGAGTCTCTCTCTCACCAAGGTTATGATGTTGTTACAACACGAGAACCAGGAGGAACGCCAGGAGCAGAAGCAATCCGGCATATTTTGTTGTCGGGGCAGGCGCGACAGTATGGACCGTTGATTGAAGCTGTTTTGTTTACAGCTGCACGTGTCGACCATTTTCATGAAGTTATTGCACCTTCTTTGCAAAAAGGTAAAATCGTTTTATGTGACCGCTTTATTGATTCTACACGCGTTTATCAAGGACTCAATAATAGAGTCAGTTCTTCTCTTCTTTCTGTTTTAGAGTGTATTGCGCTCAATGGTATTTTGCCTCATTTAACATTTTTATTAGATATGCCAGCAATGTGTAGTATGAAGCGTGCAAATTTGCGAAGAAAAAAAACAGAAGAAATTGATTATTTTGAAAAAGATCAGTTGGAAATTCAAGAACAAAGACGTCAGGCTTTTCTTCAATTGGCCAAACAAGAACCCCATAGATTTCGAGTCATTGATGCCACTGGCTCAGTGGAAGCTATTGCTCATCAAATAAAAAATATTTGTCATCAGGTATTGTTGGATCAGCTTTCATGAGTAATTTAAATACCTTACGCCAATATGATGATATTGATACAATTTTATCACCATCCCAGAACAATGTTATCTTTGGTCATGAGGATGTGCGTCATTTTTTGACACAAATGCTTAAAGAAGAGCGTTTGCATCATGCATTATTATTTGAAGGAGAATACGGGATTGGAAAGGCTACATTAGCCTTTCATCTTGCTTGGAACATTTTAAGTTTTCAACAGAGTTCTTTCTTCAAACCCGATCCTTATTCTACCCCATGGCGCCAAATTACACAAGGAAGTCACCCTGGTCTTTTGTATATTTCACGTCGATTTGATGTGAAAACGCAAAAGTTTAAAACAGGAATACTCGTTGATGATATCCGTGATATTATGCATTTTTTAAGTCGAACATCGCAAGATAATGGATGGCGTATTGTTATTATTGATTCTGCAGATGATATGAATAGAAATGCAGCAAATGCAATTCTCAAAATACTTGAAGAACCACCTACAAAAACGTTATTTGTTATTATCGCACATTCTTCAGGCAAATTGCTTCCAACAATCCATTCACGGTGTCAAAAAATTTCTTTTCGTCCGTTGAATAACGATGAAATGAAAAAAGTTATTATACATATTTTCGCCGATCAGGATTTACCTGATGAAAAAACAATTGAAATGATTATTAAAAAATCTAAAGGAAGCCCTCGAAAAGCCGCTTTACTTATTTGCCATGGCGGTCTTGAAATTATTAAAACAATTGATGCTCTCCTAGAGAAACCTGTTTGTAACGCAACAATTGTACATACTCTTGCACAAACATTTTCATCTGCTTCTTCTACATTCCAATTTCAACAATTTTGTGATGAAATTCTTAATAAAATTCAAAAAAAAGCTATCATGCTCGTTGAAAAGGGAGACTTATTTCTCTCAAAAAAATATGCGGAAAAATGGCAGGAGATTCATCAAGAAATAGAGGAAATACAACTGTTTAATCTCGATAAAAAGCAGTTTGTTATTAACTTATTTTTTAAAGTTCATAAGATCATTCATGAGAATTAGTTTTTCCGTGACAATGCGATGAACAAGCGTTATGTCATAATATCTTCTATTTATAGCGTTTTACAACGAGTATGACATGCGTGACACATATTACATAACAACTCCCATTTTTTATCCTAATGGTGCTCCACATATTGGACATGCTTATAGTGCCATTGCAAGTGATGTTTTAGCCCGCTTTCAACGGTTAAACGGAAAAAATGTATTTTTTCTTTCTGGTACAGATGAGCATGGTCTCAAGATGCAACAAACCGCAGCTGCATTAGGCATGACACCTCAGCAACTTGCAGATCGTAATAGTGCAGTGTTTCAAAAAATGCTTGCAGTATTAAATTGTTCTAACGATGATTTTATCCGTACGACAGAAGAACGCCATTATCAAGCTTGTCAAGAAATTTGGAAAAAGATGGAAGCAAATGGCGATATTTATCTCGGTCGTTATACGGGGTGGTATTCGGTTCGCCAAGAAGCCTATTATGAAGAAAAAGATACGGAAATTGGAGCAGACAACATCCGTCGTGAGAAAGAATTAGGCTCTCCAGTTGAATGGAATGAAGAAGAAAGTTATTTTTTTAGACTTTCTCATTATGAAAAGGCTCTTCTTGAATATTATGAAAAACATCCTGATTTTATTGCTCCATTTGAGCGGCGTAATGAAATTATAAGTTTTATCAAATCAGGTTTAAAAGATATCTCTATTTCACGCGCAAGTTTTAACTGGGGAATTGCTGTTCCTGAGAATCCAAAGCACGTGATGTATGTCTGGGTTGATGCGCTTACAAATTATCTATCAGCAATAGGTTTTTTCAATGAAAATTCAAAAAAACGTGATTTTTGGCCTGCAAATACGCATATTATTGGTAAGGATATTATTCGTTTTCATGCAGTCTATTGGCCGGCATTTTTAATGTCTGCTGGAATTGAATTGCCTAAAAATATTTTTGCCCATGGTTTTTTACTTAATCGTGGTGCAAAAATGTCAAAATCTATTGGAAATGTCGTTGATCCTTTTGAAATGGTTGATCATTATGGTCTTGATCAGGTCCGTTATTTCCTTCTCCGTGAAGTGCCATTCGGACAAGATGGTAGTTATAGTCATGAAAGCCTTGTGAACCGTATTAATGCTGATCTTGCTAACGATCTTGGTAATTTAGCACAGCGCTGTTTGTCTATGATTGCCAAAAATTGTAATGCACAAGTCCCGAAACCAGCTTCATTTTTAGTTCAAGATAAACAGCTTTTAGAACAATCTCTTCAAGTACTTGAAACTGTACACCAAGCTATGTCTTCTTATAGTATGCATTTAGCACTTTCAGCTATTTTTTCAATTGTAGCAGATGCCAATCGCTATTTTGCCAACGAACAACCTTGGAGTTTACGTAAAAACGATCGAGAACGATTTTCTACAGTTCTTTATATAACTGTAGAAATCTTGCGGAGAATGGGAATTATGCTTTTGCCTTTCATACCCCAATCAGCAGCGAAACTTCTTGATAGCCTTGCGGTTGCTGAAGATGATCGGTTATTGTATCATATAAGTCATTCAAAAATTCAAGAAGGGCTTGATCTTCCACCACCAGAACCAATTTTTCCTCGTTATATCTTGAAGAAAGAAGATACTCATCATGTTGATTGATACACATTGTCATCTTGATTTTGAAGATTTTTCACAAGATTTGGATAATGTTATCCAACGGGCTTTAGATGCTGACGTTAAACGTATGATAACAATTTCAACCCATGTTTATAAGTTAGATAAGCTGTTAGCCATTGCGCAAAGCTATGATCAAGTCTTTTGTTCCGTTGGAACACACCCCAATCATGCGCATGAAGAACAAAATATTACAGCGGAAGAGCTTATACAGCTCTCGAATCACCCTAAAATTGTTGCGTTTGGGGAAGGGGGGCTTGATTATCATTATGATTATTCTACTCCAGAAGAGCAAAAGAAAGTTTTTCATGAACATATCATTGCTTCTCGAGAAACACAGATTCCTCTTGTTATACATTCACGCAATGCCGATATCGATATGGAGAAAATATTACGTGAACAGACAAAAGAAGGAGCTTTTCCCTTTATCCTTCATTGTTATTCGTCTGGAATGCAACTTGCTCGTGCTGGAATTGAACTTGGTGGTTATATTTCTTTTTCGGGTATTCTTACTTTTAAAAACGCACTTGAAATCCGTGAAATAGCAAAAATTGTGCCCCATGAGCATTTGTTAGTGGAAACAGATGCTCCATTTTTAGCACCTAGTCCCCATCGGGGCAAAACAAATGAACCATCTTTTGTATGTTATACAGCAGCTGTTTTGGCTGAAACAATTGGCTTAAGCATTGAAGAAACAGCTCAAATAACAACGCGTAATGCTTTTCGTTTATTTAGCAAAATGAAATAAGGCAAAAGATATGTGTGATCAATACCGATTTACAATATTAGGTTGTGGTCCTTCTCCAGGAGTGCCAAGACCTAATGGTGATTGGGGAACATGTGATCCGAATAACCCTAAAAATAAACGCTACAGAAGTTCTTTATTAGTTGAACGTATTAAACCTTCAGGAGGCAAAACAACGATCGTTATTGATACAGGTCCAGATTTTCGCTCACAAATGATCGATGCGCGTGTAAGCCATCTTGATGCTGCTCTTTACACGCATTCTCATGCAGACCATATCCACGGTATTGATGATTTACGCAGCTATGCACTTGCACAAAAATGTTTAATAGATATCTATGCCGACAGATTTACACTAGAGCATCTCAAAAGTGCTTTCGGATATTGTTTTCAAACTCCAAAAGATTCATCTTATTCTCCCATTTTAAAAGAGCATCTTATCAATGAAGATAGCCAATTTATTATTCAGGGGCAGGGCGGAGAAATAAGCGTCAATACACATTTACAACACCACGGAAACATTCATTCCTTAGGTTTTCGGATTGGGAATGTTGCCTATTGTACGGATGTTAGTGAATTTCCTGAAAAAACTTTATCCAAATTAATGGATTTGGAAGTGCTTATCATTGAAGCTCTTCAATTTAAATCTCACCCGAGTCATTTTTCTGTTGATCAAGCATTACAGTGGATAGAATATTTAAAGCCAAAACAAGCAATACTCACACATATGGACAGATCGCTGGATTACAATAAGGTTATAAATTACGTTCCATCCTATGTAAAACCTGCATATCAAGGTCTTACTTTTGAAACAGATGCATAAGCTTATTATGCGCAATATTTAAGTTAAATAAAATACTTTTAAATTTATCCTTTATTTTATTTCATTTTTGACATATTTAGTGTTTTTTATGTCAAAAATGAGGCTTTTATGTATAAGAATTTTAAGCGGGGTGTATGTATTGTGGTTTTAGCGGTTTCCTTAACAGCATGTGGGGGGCGTTTAGAAAAAAATATTGCAACGACAACATTACATGACGGATCAATGAGTTGTGCCGATATTCAACGGGAGTTTTTTGCTAATAAACGTCAGATTAATGATACAATTGCAGAGCGTTCTAAAGCAAGAAATAAGAACGTGGCTTTAGCAGCAGCAAGTGTTGTATTTGTACCTGCTTTGTTTTTTATGGATACTAAATCCAGTGAAAGTAATGAAATTTCAGCTTTAAATAACCGTAATGCTGTTTTGAGTGATCTTGCACGTATGAAACGTTGTAAAATAATGCAATAATTTTCCTTATTTTATTATAGGTAATTTCGTTATCACTATTTTTGGTCTTTAAGGAATATACCTTAAAGACCAGAGTTTATTTTAAAAGTAAATTGTATGATATAAATATTATGATGATGTTTTAAAGTAGGGTTTTCTTTTTGGATAAAGGATTTATCTTCTGCATCATATTATCGCATAATATATATTATGGAACTTTATGGAAAAGTATAGCTAGCATCAGCGTTTTGAGGAACGAAGCTTTAAAATGAGCTACTTAAGTTAGCTAAGATCGAAAATCGAGCCTGTTATTCTGGCTCGAAAATTTCAATTACAATGTTTTTTTATTTTTTACTCTTTTAAAAAAAATAATTACAATTTGTAGTACTATAAAAGCTAAAAACAATATTCCATGAAATAATGGTACAAATGGCTGATAAATAAAATCGGAATAATATATTGTTATTACTTCAATCAACGCTGCAATACACCACACAATGATACCCCATAGTGAATACATCCAAAGTCCAACTAAGGCAATAGGATAGAGAATGGCCAATATAGCTGATGCAAATTGCCACTGCCAAGGCATAAGATCAAAACGCCATAGAATACCTGGAAAAACCCCAACAAGGCGTATCCAATAACAAATACCTAGAACTAAGCAAATAAATGCTAAAAACCGTAAGTAACAGTTATAGATTAAATTGATTTTTGAAATCTGTTTGTGAGAATTATTTTTCACAATAATAACTCTTGTTCAACAGGTTGGAAGTAAGAATCTACCATTTCATCTGTCACATTTGAAAGTTTATCTGGTTGCCATTGAGGTCTTTTATCCTTATCGATTAACATAGCACGTATACCTTCATAAAAATCATGTGAATGAATCATATGATACGCTATGCGGTTTTCAATTTTCATACAATTTTCCAACGTTTGAGATGAACTTTGTTTCATTTGTTTCCAGATAACTTTTAAACTTGTCGGAGAACGTGACTGCAAAATATCATAACATTCTTTAGCAAATAAAACATCTTCATTGCTTTTTTTATGTAGCAACTCGAGACATTCTTCTAAGGTATGGGCACTAAAACAAGTGTTAATAATACAACGTATTTCATGACTTGTTTCATAATCTTTTGTAATTGCTCGCTCGTTTAAAGCTAAAGTAGGATCTCCTTGCTCAATAACAGCTTTTCTAATCATATCGAATTCAGTTTCAGCAACGGCGTGTGTTGCTAATCCTAAATTTAAGCAATCTCCCCACTTTATACGTGCACCCGTTAATGCAAGATAGATACCAAAATGATTGGGAAGAGATGGTAAGAAAAAACTTGCACCTACATCTGGGAAAAATCCAATCGCACCTTCTGGCATAGCAAAAACTGTATTTTCTGTAACAATTCGATGCGAGCCATAGAGAGAAATACCTACCCCTCCTCCCATCCAAATACCGTTTAAGAAAGAAATATAGGGCTTTGAAAAATGTTTGATATAAGCATTTAAACTATATTCATTTCTAAAGTATTGACAAGCAGCAGCACTTTTCCCCATATGATAGATTTCTACAACATCTCCACCAGCACAAAAAGCACGCCCTTCCCCTTCAATTAAGACACAAGAAACATTATCATCTGTTTCCCATGTTCTGAGAGCTTTTTTTAAAGCTGAAACCATTCGTTGATTAAGAGCGTTTAATGCTGAAGGACGTGTGAGCTTTATAATACCAGCACGCCCTTCTTTCGTAAAAGAAATATCATCATCTGCTCCAAAATTAATTTGCATCTCACACCCTTCTTAAAACAATTATTTCATTGTTTTTTTATACTTTTTGCCCCAAGTTTAGGAAATATTTGCATGATTGCGCCAATACAATATATATAAATTCCTGTTACCGAAATTCCTATTTTAACCCAATAGGGAGCCTCTAGTTGATAAAAGAAGGCAGAAACACCAAAAAAACACCATAAGAGAAAAATGGGAAAATTAATTCTACGCAAACGAAGGACTCTTACTGGATGAATAAAATAAATTGGCAAAAAAGATATAATCGCCGATAGAACAATAATGATAAAAGTAATCCACTCTCCTGGTCTGACGACAAAAAGCGTAAAAATCATCATATTCCAAACAACAGGAAATCCTTTAAAAAAGTTTTCTTTGGTTTTCATACTAGTATCTGCATAATAAATAGCAGATGAAATAACAATAATTGCACTCAATGAAAATGATAACCCTACCCCCATGAAACCACTTTGATAGAGTGCAAAGGCAGGAATTAAGACATAAGTCACGTAATCAATAATATTATCTAACAGCTCTCCAGACCATGTTGGAAGAACGTATTTAACATCAAGTTTGCGTGCAATTGGTCCATCTATACCATCAACGAGAAGAGCAAGCCCAAGCCAACAGAACATAGCTGTCCATTCTTTTTGAGAGGCTGATATAAGAGAAAGAAACGCTAAAAATGATCCCGAAGCTGTTAGTAAATGAACGGAAAAGGCCTTTGCTTGTGGCATTGTTACTTTTTTATGGCGTAATAATTTAGCATTTGTTTTGATTTTCTTTGTTAATTTACGTTTCAAGGTTTTCTTATCCTCGTTTTTAAAGTCTTCAACCATCTATCAATACGCCATTTTTTAACGATGATATAACTCAGCATTTAAAAAAATCATAAAAAGGTTACTTTTTTATATCGCATTATTTATTACATACTATAATAATAGAAGAGCTTCATATAATAAAAAGAGAGAGATCATTTGGAAATGTTAAAATATTTTCTCAATGAATAAAGGTTCAAATCGTTGTGATATTTGAAAAGGAAGAGCATAAAGATATTGCTGTTATTGGTGCAGGTCCTGTCGGAATGTTAGCCGCGCTGAGTCTTGCACAGAAGGGGCTTTCTGTTTTTCTTGTTGGGCCCCCTGCTCATACAGATGAGTTACGGACAACGGCTCTTATGCTGCCCGCAATACGCACACTTCAAAAACTCAATATTTGGGATAATCTTCAAAAGCATGCAGCTGCTTTATCGTCCATGAGAATTATAGATATAACTTCTAGAATTGTGCATGCTCCTACGGTGCATTTTTCTTCTACTGAAATTGGCGAAAAAGCTTTTGGCTATAATATACCTAATGTAAAATTGAACAGTGCTTTAGTCGACGCTGTTACACATACGCCCAATATTACAAGATTTGTTTCTGCAGCCAAATCTGTTCATCACACAAAAAAACATGTATGCATTACTCTTGCTGATCATGGAATTATTCAAGCACCACTTGTTGTTGCAGCTGATGGACGTCACTCTCTTACACGTGCCGCAGCAGGGATAAGTGTCAAACAGTGGAATTATCCACAAAAAGCACTTGTTCTCAACTTTTCTCATGAGTTTTCTCATCAAAATACATCAACTGAATTTCATACAGAACACGGTCCATTTACACAGGTTCCACTACCAGGACGAAGATCTAGTCTTGTATGGGTTGTTCATCCTTCCCGCGCTGAGGAATTATTAAATATAGAACCAAAAACAATTGCAAAAATGATCGAAAACCAAATGCAATCAATGCTTGGAAAGCTAAGCTTAGAAACATCAATTCAAGCATGGCCGATTTTCGGACTTCTTTCTCATCATTTTGCTGCTAATCGAACAATTTTAGTGGGTGAAGCCGCTCATGTTTTTCCCCCTATTGGAGCACAGGGATTGAATTTAGGATTCCGTGATGTCCAAACTTTAATTGATATTTTACCCAATAAAATATCCAATTCTAACTCTGAAATGATTATTGCACATTATAACAAATGCCGCAAACCAGATATATTAATCCGAAGTGGAGCTGTTCATACACTGAACTCTGCTCTACTTTCTCATATGTTGCCTGTTCATATCATACGAAGCATTGGGCTTGGTTTGTTGCATAGTTTCCCACCATTACGTAATTTATTTATGCGCGAAGGAATGTATCCCGGTTATGGATTTAAGGAAATTATGCAAATATTTCCAACAAAATCATCAAAACAGCTCTACTAAGCAATAATGGATAATAACGTAAAATAATAAATTGCATTTTGAATCATATCTATTACTGATATAAAAAATATTTTTGTTCTTTCTAAGAAGTAACAAATTATATTAAAATAATTAATTATATTTATTTGATTTATTTATAATAATAACATGTGTAATTAATATAAATGTAAATTATTTTTTATTAAAAATTATTATATATATTTAATATGTTGATATGAAATAAGAGAAAACTGAATTATAGACTACAAATTAAATTATAAAGATATCTTTCTAAATTATAGCTGTTAAATTTAGAACTATAAATAAAATGAAAAATAATACCGTTTTGAAAAAATTATTTTATTAAATTAATTTTAATAAGAAAATAAATAATAAAAAAACAGTTTTATTTAATCAATATATTTTCAAAACTTTTTATTGTTAAGTATAATATTAATTATTGTTAAGTATAATATTAAAAATAAAATCATCTTTGGAACCTGTTAGTAACACAGAGGTTAATGAAGTGTTGTTTCAACAAATGGTAACAAGATGACACTAAATAATTTTTTGAAATTAAGTACTTTTTTTATAATGATTGCATGTGTCTCGTTGATAGTCACGACTTCAATAAGTGAAGTTTTTCACCTTCCTTATTGTCAAACCTTTACCTATAGCTCTACTCAAAAGGTCACTAAAATAGGTCAGAACTCATTTACTGCTTCACAAGTTAAAAATTGTCTTATGCAAAATGGGTTTGAGAATATTAAACGATTGCGCTTAGATGACAATGGTATCTGGCGTGCTTTAGTAAAATTTAAAAAGTCCCATTTTTTCGTATCCGTTGACTATTCAGGAACAGTTAGCATTCAAAATGAAAGAAAAGAATATGATTGATTTAAAAACTTACAGCAACGTTTCTTTTCACAGCTGTAAGAAAAAAAAATTAAAAAAGTGCTGCCATTCTATTAAAGAATTTGCTTTCATTGGCGGTTTAAATGGTAGCATATCAGGAGCTATCGCGGCAACTCTTGCAGCTTATGGTTATATTGCTCTTCCAGGATTTGGTCCAGTTATCGCAATGGGTATAGGAGTAGCACTTTCTGCCGGAATAATAATAGGAGCACTGATAGGATCAGGAATGGGAGGGAGTGTCGGTATATGCTGTATTTTATTGGGAAATTTATATGAATCATAATAATTTTTTCTCTTATAAATTTCATAATGAATAGAAATTTCTCGTCATTTTTTCTATGAAAAACAATTAAATCATCAAAAAATTATATGTTCTTTTTTTGATAAAACGATCATCATATTATAAATGAAATAATAGCTAACTTACTAAAATTCCTTATTTAATTTCTTATTATACCTCAAAAAGTAGATTTTTTAAAAGCATCTCTTGAAGAAATGTAAGCGAGATATAATTATCCATCCATAAAAGCTGTATTTTTTATAGATCAAGAAATAAAAGTTATGTTCAGAAATATATATAAACACACTTTAATTTATTTGCTCTTTCTAAAAACTAATATTTCTATGTAAATTATTTTTCTTAAAGTTCGATTTAAGACACTTATATAACATATAATTAGTATAGATTATTATTTATAGATAATAATTTATTTAAAGATAAGTATAAAGGTATTTTATGAAAAAAATATTATTATCATTATTGTTTTTTATGGCATTTTTAATTCATAAAAATTCTGCATTAGCACTATCAAAACAAGTAAATATTTATAAATTAGAAGATAACAATTCCAAAAAGGCTATTGGTAGCATTAAAATTGAAGAAAACATACACGGTTTGATTTTCATCCCTAATTTATCTACTTTATCAGAAGGGATACATGGTTTTCATGTACATGTAAATCCTTCATGTGATACAAAAGATGGTATAATTGGTGGAAGTGCAGGTGGACATTATGATCCGGAACATACCGGAAAACATTTAGGACCTTATAATGTCAATGGTCATCTTGGTGATTTACCAGCACTTTATGTTGATAAACAGGGATATGCCATAATGAGCGTTCTTGCTCCACGATTAAAAAAAATCTCTGAAATTAAAGGGCGCTCTTTAGTCATTCATTTAGGGGCTGATAATCAATCAGATAAACCATTACCGCTTGGCGGAGGTGGTGTACGTTTAGCGTGCGGTATTATTGAAAAATAAAGAGAGTATTGTGGCAGACTGCGACAGTACACACTTCCTTTACCAATAAGGTGTGAGAGAAATTTATTTTTTAAATCTATTTCAAGAAATTGAGTAAACTATGTGAATATTTTATAAAATTAATGTTTTTTTGAATGTTTAGTTCGGATAACAAAAAGCTTAATAATCATCAAAACGAACAGTAGTGGAAATTAAAGAAATAGTAGTGTAAATTCTCCGTAAGAAGACTTCAATATGAGGAAGTAATATTTTCCATGCTTGATGTAAAAAAAGCAAAAAAGTCCAATTTCACTCTCTATAATAAAAAATTTATAATAAATTATAATCATTAAGTCTAGTATCTAATGGAATCACGCTCAATGCACAAAATATAACAGGCCTAAAACAGAATTTTTACTCTTCCCCTACTCAACCCTACTCATGAGGTACGTGAGAAAAATTTTAATTGATACAATATCAATATAATAAGTCAAACAAAATAATTAGAGTAATTTTTCATCACTCTGAAAAAAGGCTTTTAAATAATAGAGTCTTTTTAAAAATACTCCTCATAGATACATACGATCCCAATCTAGTGGACGCATCTCACCAGTTTGATAAAATTGACGAATGAGCTTAATATAATCAAGAAAATCTTTGTTTTCCTCCACTAATCTATTAGCAGTATCCCAATCAATATCACTACGTTCTTTGGCAGGAATTAAGATCTCACTCTCGGAAGAGTTTTCCTTATTAAGTCTTATAAATCCAATTCCATGCAAACTTGAAAGCATCCGAAGCTCTTTTAATGTATCAACTCCTTCAATTTCACTAGCAACTAAATAACTCAAATTAGCCCATGAAGAATTACTAACTGTTTGAAAAAATGCTTTTCGTAAATTTGAACGATTGATGAGAATTTTTACTTCAAAAGACCAAAGCTTTGTCTTTTTATCAAAATATTGCAAAACACAGTCTTTGATTTCACGATTCCATTCCTTGCTTAAATCTTGCATCCCTACGAGATCTGGATAAAGCCATTTATTTCCGCCTGCACCATGTTTATTACGAGAACATTTCTCATTAATGCGCTTGCTATAAACTGCAAGCTCTGACCATAAAAATTTAGATAATAATGGATAAAGATCATGCTCTTTAACAGAGCCATCTTCTGTTCTACTCTTTGCATTGTCCTCTATTGTATCAATTTCAGCACTATCTGTTTGTTCAGTAAAATAATATTGTCGCGGTCGTCCTTCAGTGGTTTTAATTTCTGAATAACGCTTTTGTAACTGAGGGCGTTTTGCCCCTATTTCAGCAACAATTTGCTGAATAAGAGCTGCATCACTATTAAGGGGAGTGATTATTGCCGTTGAATTCTTTTGTTTTTGACGGCATTTTTCTGGGTAATTTTCAAATATCCATTGAGCAATTTCTCGAGCTGTAAACTTTTTTGTCGGGTTTTTCTTTAAAAAATTAAAAACAGTGTTTGTTAAATTTAAAGTCATATGAAAAACTCCCCCTTTTATCCTCTGGGTATTTCATTATATTCAGGCGTTTTAAATGAAAGAACAATAAACTGTTTAAGTTTTTTAAAAAAAGAACATTTATCAAATTACTCAATAAAATTAAAATATTTTTTTTAATTTATAACTATAACTCAAAGATCTTTTCACATAACGAAAATAAGATTGTACTTTTATAAAAAATTGTAAATGTGCTACAAATCCCCATACAAAAGCATAATCTTGTATAACTTTTCTATACATTTTTCTTTTAACGTCGTTAGAAAAAAGTTAAAATAATTATTCAAATATTTGATTGAACCTCACGCCCGTCAATTAAAAAAACTTATGTGTTTTATTTTTGAAGCAAAAAGTTATGAGCTCTCAAGTATAGATTCTGAAATGGTAAACTCTGCACACAAACCTTCAAAACTACTATTTGCTTTAATAGCATCATGGGGAATAAGAACATAATACCATTTTTTATCGCCATAAGTTGCCGCATAGCGCGTTGCATGACAACACCATTGAACTGCAGCTTCTCTCTTTTTTAAAACAATAGGATTTTGCATTTCAGAGGCTTTTTTAGGCTCACAAAGATATTTGGCATCCTTCGTTTCTACAACAAAGTCTGGTTCATAGATTGATCCTTTATCATATTCTATTCTGAAAAAACCTCGAGCGGGTTTCATCCATTTCAATACTTTTGCATCATCCTCTAATATTTGGGCAAATCGTAATTCCCCTTCTACTGAATCAAACTTTTGTAAAGGATAACAGCATTTTCTAAAGCCGCTGAATACAAGTTTTTTAACATCGCTTTTAATGGCAGGAATATTACGAAAATCAAGAGGAGACGTCCCTTGCGGCAACACATAATGGATAGGTTGTAAAATTGTAAAACCTCGTGTAACTTTAACCGCATAATCTTTTTGCGTTTCCCATTGATGTTCTCTTAATTGCGCAACAATAAAACTAGTAAGCTTGTGCTGATAGTGAATTAATACGTTCTCAACAGCTGTATCATTGGGTAAATAAGATCGGAAATGTTCTACTATCTGACTAGCTAATTTTCGTAATAAGAGCGTATGGTTATCATAATCGACAAAGTCATTATCAATCAAACCACGAATGATGTAGTTTTCAAGATAAGGCTCTTTGACATATTCATTCTTAGATGTGAGAAAAATGCTTTTATGGGTACGCAATTCTCGAATTAAAAGTTCTTTACTAACAGGTTGAAAATTTAAGTTTTCTAAATTTTCCAAATCAAAATCATAAAAACCATAAGTAACATCACGCGAAGGAATGAGTATAATATTTGGAATATCTATTATTAGTTCTATTAATTGTTTTGTCAGAATTGTCACCACTTTTGATACAAGAGACTTTTGTGATGAAGGCTTAATATTCATAACTTTATTAGCAATTTTTTCTTGTATCTGTGCAGAACAAAGCATTTGAGAACTTGGCAATTTATCATTCTCTTTGATAAGATCCCACGCGATCGCTGCAATATCTTGCTCTTCAGGCGTTAATGTAGGGGAATCTGTATGACGTAATATGATACCTTGTAAATCAGAAGATGCTCCATTTATATCGGAATTACGTATTACCATCGTTTGCATCAATAAAGCTTCTACTTGACTTGGAACTGTCACTATATCGGTCTTTTCAAAGGGGATATTCCCTCCTGTTCCAATCTCAATATGCTTTTTTATAATTGAGTTTGGATCGTTTGCACGATCAATAATATCTTGAAAACGATCATGCGCAATAATTGTTAAACGATCAATAGCTTCCACGCCTGTTCTATACCCATAAGGCAAACGCAATCCACGCCCAATTGTTTGCTCTGTTAAAATTTCTGAAGCCGATGCACGCAACGGTACAATAGTATAGAGATTCGTAACATCCCACCCCTCCTTTAATTTATTAACGTGAATAACAATTTCTGTTGGGTCATGAGAATCTTCAATTGCAATCAGCTTTTGAATATTTTGATCTTCTTCTATATTCGACTGTTTTGTATGAATCTCTATAACTTTTCCCTTATAAGATCCTGTAAAAAAATCATCTGTTTCCAATAAATCACGCAATTTCTGTGCATGATTTGTATCTTGAGCGACAACTAAAATAAAAGGCTTAACAAACTTTTTGTTATAATCTTTGGCATAGGCAATTAAATCTGCTTTCACGTTTTCATGGGCATGAATTGCATCTTGTAATTTGATATGTTCTAATTGTTCAGATGTATAATTTTGAGGTTGAAAATCTTTACGTGTAGCAATAGCAGGCTCTTTTACAAAACCATCTCTCATAGCCTCTGCAAGTGAATAACTATAGACAACATTTTTAAAATCTACGGGTTTTGCACCTATTGTTTTTGGTGTCGCTGTAAGCTCTATTCCTAAAACAGGTTTTAACTCATTAATTGCTGCCGCACCAGCAGAAGCTCGATAACGATGTGCTTCATCCATTAACAAAACTAAATCAGGAAGATTTGCGAGATAATCAAAATAACTTTCACCAATCGTTTCTTGTAAGCGTTTAATTCGCGGAATACTAGATTTTAGTGCGCCTTTTTTATTATCCGTTGTATTAATTTTAGAAATATTAAAAATATTGATAAAGGCCGTATCTCTATTCTCAAACAAACGCTTTTGTCCTTGAATATGGTGTTCATCAACGCGAATACCTTTACCACTTTCATAATCTTCACCTGTAATAATAACGGGTCTATTGGCAATAAATTCACTCATTCCAATGAAAACATACTTCGGACTTTGGGGACTAAAATCCTGTTTTAACTTTTCATAAATAGTCAAATTTGGCGCTAAAACAAAAAAATGGCGACTACGACCTGTTAAATAAAGATAGCTGATAAAAGCCCCCATAAGTCGCGTTTTCCCAACACCCGTTGCTAAGGCAAAACAAAAAGAGGGAAAATTTCGTTCAAAATCTTGTACAGAAGGATAAAGATTTTTTATCACTTCTAACTCTGCAACCAAATCAGCATTTTTAGAAAGCTCTATATTTTCTAAGATTTTTACCAAAATATTTAAAGATTCACGTTGAGGATCACGTAACGATAAGCGAGCAGAAATCCTTTTTTCAACAGTGTTCATGAAAAACTCCGCTTTTTATATACTATTCAAATAAATCTAATTCTGCTTGCGTAATATCTTTATTTTTGTTGTTTTCTTTTACCACAATCACTGGTTCAAGATTGGCTACATTTAAACTGTAATCGTCCCTTCCCCATTCGCATTTTTCTAATATTGCACGGGGGATTTTAGTGAGTGTCAGATTTTCAAAGGATGCTGATTTTGTATCAAAGGCTGTACCACAAATCAGCAACGTGCGATGAGAGCCTACCTCTTCACTCATTATACAGAGTTGTTCATGGGTCATGGCACTCGTTGTGACATAAATATAATCTGTTTCGGTTGAATACCCTTGCATCCAATAATGATTTTCATCCGGTGCATAGGTAAATCCCATATGTTTGCACATGGCTTCTGATAGCATGGCAGCATTATATTCGCGACTAATAATCCATTGTCCCCATGGATCTTTTTGCAACAGGGAAGGTGCAAGGCGATAATAACGGAATCCACCGCCACCTTGCCAATTGACACTTTTGGAAATTCCCCCTTGATCAGTTCCATCAATGACTTGTTTTAAACGAGGGATAATGTGGGTGTGACAATGCTCACCAAGTTCAATCATAATCCACTTCCTTCCCATTTTATGGGCAACAGCACCGGTTGTGCCAGAACCAGCAAAAGAATCCAGTATAAGATCACCGGGATTAGTGGCAAGTTGAATAATGCGTTCCATTAAACGTTCCGGTTTAGGAGTTGTAAAGACACTATCAAAATTGAAGACTTTAGCTTCTTTTTTTGCATCTTGATTATGGCCAACTTCCTGATAAGGCCAAATGGTCATTGAAACCATACCATTTTTTACCTCTGATAAAAAACGTTTCATAGAAGGAACATTACTTCCTGTTGGACCAAACCAAATACGATTATCATTCAATAATTCAAAGAATTTTTTTTTATTCATAGCCCAACTTCTACCATTAGGAGGCATTACCTTGCGTCCAGAAGGTGTGATGATTTCATAAATATCCTTAGGTGTTACTCTTTTTACAGATAAATCTCCAGATTTCCAAGGACCGCGAGGATCATTATCAGGATTTTTATAGCGCGCATCCATATCGCTTGAACGAGGAAGCAATTGAGGGCGCCAAATCGTTTTATCTTTAGCATAAACCATTATAAAATCATGATTATCAGAAAGCCATTTTGTATCATTTTGTGGAGCATATTTCTTTTGCCAAATAATATTGTTGATGAAATTTTGGCGACCAAAAATTTCATCCATCATCACTTTAAGATAGGCTTGTTCATCATCATCAATTGATATCCAGATACTTCCATCATCCGCCAGTAAATGATGTAACAATTCTAGCCTGTCTCTCATAAGGCTGAGCCATATGGAATGCTCTAAACCATCTTCATAATGTTCAAAGGCATTGCCTGTATTATAAGGCGGATCGATATAGATACATTTTACCTTCCCCATATATTCTTGTTCAAGCGCTTTGAGTGCGAGTAAATTATCACCAAAAATGAGTTTATTATCAAAAATATCTTGGGTAGATACTTGGTGCGGAGCGTGATAAGATTTTTCAAGATCTTCTAATAAGATACGAGGCTCTAGTTTTGGGCGTTTTTCTTTTCCAATCCAAGTGAGTTCTAGTTTTTGTTTATTATAACTCATGCGATCGTCCTTAAATTCAAATGCTTGTGAAAAGTAAACAGCTTATTCATGAATGGCTAAATTAGAGTCTCTTAACAATACTTTTAGTACCATCCGACAGCAATTTGAGCTTCTTCTGACATACAATCAGGTGTCCATGGTGGATCAAAAGTCATAGTGACTTCAACATACGAAACCCCTTCAACTGCACTGACTGCATTTTCTACCCACCCTGGCATTTCACCCGCAACAGGACATCCCGGTGCTGTAAGAGTCATTTCAATTTTTACTGAACGATCATCTTCAATATCAATACGATAAATCAGTCCTAGCTCATAAATATCAGCAGGAATCTCTGGGTCATAAACTGTTTTGAGAGCAGCAATAATATCATTTGTCATACGATCAATTTCGTCTGCTGGAATTGCTGATATGTAAGATTTTTTATTTTCGCTTACAGTTTCAACGGATTCTGTAGAATGACGCTCTTCAATTGATTCAGCCATTAAAAAATGTCCTTGTTTCTTGCAATGCTTCTACTAATTGATCTATATCCTCTTGAGTGTTATACATGGCTAACGATGCGCGGCAAATAGATGTTAGACCAAAGCGCTGTAATAAAGGCTGTGCACAATGAGTTCCCGCACGTATCGCAACCCCTTTTCTATCAATAAACATAGCGATATCATGGGCGTGAATCCCTTCAATTGTAAATGATATAATAGCTCCTTTATTGGGAGAATGACCATAAATACGCAATGACTCAACCATTTTAAGTTTTTCCTGCGCATAAGCTAAAAGGGACCTCTCATGGGCATGAATCTTACTCCGACCTTTCTCTTGTATATAATCAATAGCCGCAGTTAATCCAATAGCTTCAACGATAGGAGGAGTGCCTGCTTCAAAACGGTAAGGAGGAGCATTATAAAAAACCTTATCGGTTGTTACCTCCTCGATCATTTCCCCTCCCCCTTGAAAAGGACGCATTTCTTCTAATCTATCTTCTTTACCATACAAAACACCAATACCAGTGGGTCCATAAAGCTTATGACCTGTAAAGACATACCAATCACAATCGAGATCTTGCACATCAACGGTTAAATGTACTGCTCCTTGAGAACCATCAACAAGAACCGGAATAGAATTTTGATGTGCTAGCTTAATAATCTCTTTAACAGGAGGCACCGTTCCTAATATATTGGACATATGCGTTATAGCAACAAGCCGCGTTTTTTCGCTTAAAGATTTTTGGAAATCTTCAATGTGCAGAACACCATTTTCATCGACAGGAACAAAAATAAGTTTAACACCTTTTTGTTCACGGAGAAAATGCCAAGGAATAATATTTGAATGATGTTCCATGATCGTTAGAACAATCTCATCACCTTCCTTGAGTTTTGGCATCGCCCAACCATAAGCAACAGTATTAATAGCTTCTGTTGCATTTTTCGTAAAAACAATTTCTTCAGCTTTTTGAGCATTTAGAAAAACACGAACGGTTTCACGAGAATTTTCATATGATTGTGTTGCTATATTGGCTAAAAAATACATTCCCCTATGCACATTAGCATAACTATAGTGATAATAATTATTCATTGCATTGAGTACTGACATTGGTTTTTGGGCAGAAGCACTACTATCAAGATATGCTAATCGCTTTCCATAAACTTGATGGTGCAAAATAGGAAAATCACGCCGAATTTCTTCGACATTATAAGTAAATGTTTGTACGTTATTTTCCATTTTTTCTACCTTAAATATTTTTTTCAAGCCATTTACTAATGATATTCTCCAAAACGATTTGAATATTATCTTGCTTGATGTCATCAATGAGCTCAGAGATAAATCCTTTAATCAAAAGCGCACGAGCCGTTTTAAAAGGGATACCACGTGTCATAAGATAAAAAAGATAATCATGATTAATATTAGCAACTGTTGCACCATGACCACATGCAACATCATCAGCAAAAATCTCCAGTTCAGGCTTTGCATTAAATTCTGCATCATCTGAAAGAATAAGGCTATTACAAGCCATGCGTGCATCTGTTTTTTGCGCTTTTTGAGAAACACGTATTATTCCTTGGAAAACACCAACAGCCTTATCTGTAACCACATTGCGTATAATTTCGGTTGATGTTGATTTTTCTTCCACATGACGAACAGTCATTGTAAGATCACTATGTGTTTGTCCTGATAATAAATTTATGACGCGTAATTGAAAATCAGATTCTTCTCCCTGTAATTCAATATCAATTTCTTGGCGATTTAATTGACTCCCTATATTAATGACATAAAGTGATAACTTCGCTCTTTGATCAAGAACAGCACAAAATCGACCAAATTGTGTAGAATTAAAATCACGATTGCGAATGAGAATCCACGTAACATCACTATCAGCAGCAACATTTAATGAAAATATTGAACTGACAAAGGTATCTTTATCATTGCCAACCTGATGTTCAATAAACATAACTTGACTATTTTTATCAACTTTTATATCCGAAAAAATATGAGATTGTCCCCCCATTTGTATATTTTGTAATTCAATGGGGATATTTAACTTTGTATTTTCAGGGATGTGAAAAAGCCAACCATCTGTAACAAAAGCTGTATTTAACTGTCCAATAAAATCTTCATCAGAAATGTTTTGATTTATCTGTACAGAATTATCTTCTAATGCGTCTGAAAGGCGTTTTACTGCAATGTTGTCTACCTTTGACTCTATCGATGTTTTTCCATTGTTTATGGAGAAAACAGCACTTTCTGAAAGCAATGCATCAACCAATTGATTGTCTTGAACTTTTGAAAAATTGCTAATAGACTTCAGTAAGGTACGCAGATTGGTATAATGCCAACTTTCGATTTTACGGGAAGGAAGCCGTGTCATTTGAAACTGCTCAATAGTTTTCTTGCGGATTTCCTGTACAGCTTTATCACCAGGTAAGTGGTTTACATACTGATTGAAATTACTGAGTATATTTTCTTCAACCGCTAACAAGTTTTGCTGTGCATTCATATTTAATAACCTCAAACCGCTTCCCTAATAAGATCAGCATACCCATTTTGCTCTAAATAAAGCGCTAAGGATTTATCACCGCTTTTGATAATTTGTCCTTTATAAAGAACATGTACCGTATCAGGAATAATATAATTAAGCAGCCGTTGATAATGGGTAATCACCAAAAATGAACGTTTTGAATCCCGAAGTTTATTAACACCATCTGCAACAATTTTTAGTGCATCAATATCTAAACCAGAATCCGTTTCATCTAAAATGCAAAGTGTAGGTTCAAGAAGTGCCATTTGTAAAATTTCAGCGCGTTTTTTTTCTCCACCTGAAAAACCTACATTTAATGGACGCTTTAGCATATCCATATCTATTTCAAGTTTGGCTGAAACTTCTTTAACACATTTTATAAATTCAGGAATTTTAAGTTCTTCGTCACCTCGCGCTTTGCGTTGAGAATTCATCGCAACTTTTAAAAATTCCATTGTTGCTACCCCTGGTATTTCCATTGGATATTGAAATGCAAGAAAAACACCATATGCAGCACGTTCTGCTGGATCCATTTCTAAAAGTGATTGTCCATTATAGAGAATAGCTCCTTCTGTTATTTCATAATCATCACGACCAGCAAGCAAATAAGATAAAGTTGATTTTCCGGCTCCATTTTGTCCCATGATAGCGGCAACTTCTCCATCTTGAACTGTCAAGTTTAAACCACGAATAATTTCTGTATCGGTTTCAGCAATACGGGCGTGCAAATTTTTGATCTCTAACATAATTTAATCCTGTTTTGGCTGTTTTTCAGATATCAATGCGTATTATTTTACCTTAGCATCCATCTACTTTTGTAATTACCATAGAGGTCATTTTTAGCATTATGTGCTACCGTTACAGCCTTTTTACATAAAGTCTTCTATTTATCTAATTAAATAAAATTATCCAACACTACCTTCAAGGCTAATACTAATAAGCTTTTGTGCTTCGACAGCAAATTCCATGGGAAGTTTTTGAATGACCTCTTTTACAAAACCATTTACAATTAATGCGATAGCTTCTTCTTCGGGAATTCCTCTTTGCATAACATAAAAAAGTTGGTCATCAGAAATTTTTGATGTTGTGGCTTCATGTTCAAACTGAGCTGTTGCATTTTTTGCTTCAATATAAGGAACTGTATGCGCACCACAATCATTTCCGATTAACAAACTATCACATTGCGTAAAGTTACGCGCATTTTGTGCTTTTCGATGCGCTGTGACTTGTCCCCGATAAGTGTTATTTGAAAAACCTGCAGAAATACCTTTGGAAATAATGCGACTGGATGTATTCTTTCCCAAATGAATCATTTTTGTACCAGAATCAATTTGTTGATAACCGTTTGCAACAGCGATAGAATAAAATTCTCCACGCGCATTATTACCACGGAGTAAGCAGGATGGATATTTCCAAGTAATCGCAGAACCGGTTTCAACTTGTGTCCATGAAATTTTAGAGCTATCACCTCGACAATCTCCACGCTTCGTCACAAAATTATAAATACCGCCCTTGCCATCTTTATCGCCAGGATACCAGTTTTGTACTGTAGAATATTTAATCTCTGCATTTTCAAGGGCAATAAGCTCAACAACAGCAGCATGAAGTTGGTTTTCATCACGTTGGGGTGCTGTACACCCTTCAAGATAAGAAACATAGGAATCTTCAGCGGCGATAATCAATGTTCGTTCAAATTGGCCAGTGTTGCGTTCATTAATCCTAAAATAAGTTGAAAGCTCCATAGGACAACGAACCCCTTTGGGAATATAAACAAATGAACCATCTGTAAAGACAGCAGCATTTAAGGCCGCATAATAATTATCACTTATAGGTACAACTGTTCCTAAATATTCTTTAATAAGCTCAGAATGTTCAATAATCGCCTCTGAAATAGAACAAAAAATCACACCGGCGCGTGCCAGCTCTTTTTTGAATGTTGTTACAACAGAAACAGAATCAAAGACTGCATCAACAGCCACCTGCCCCGATACAGACATACTGTCATCGAAAGTGGAGGGATCAGACTGTTTTCTTACTCCTGCCAAAATCTCTTGTTCTTTAAGGGGAATGCCAAGTTTTTCGTACGTTGCTAATAACTCAGGATCCACTTCATCCAAAGATTTTGGTCCTGTATGATTTTTGGGAGCAGCATAATAATAAAGCTCCTGAAAATCAATTTTAGGATATTCAAGACGCGCCCAATGAGGCTCTTGCATTGTCAGCCAACGGCGGTAAGCTTTTAAGCGCCATGTTAGCATCCATTCAGGCTCATTTTTTTTAGCGGAAATAAATTTGATAATATCCTCATTTAAGCCTTTTGGAGCTTTATCGGTTTCAATATTGGTTTCAAAACCATATTTATATTGGTCAACATCTATTTCACGTACTTGGCGTATCGTTTCTTGTACTGCCGGCATCAATTTTCTCCATTTTTTGGCGTCAAAAACCGGTAACTAAAGTCTTGTTTTTTACAAGATTAAAGTAAGCAAGTTATCTCCTAGGCTATAGGTAAAGCGCAAAAATTTCAATCAAACTTATTTTATTTTTAAAATAATTCTAATTTTTATAACTTTCTGATGATAAATCTTTCCCTTTTTTCCTGCTTATAATTTGAGAAAAAAACGACAGAAAATCATCAATATCTTCAGAAGTTGTGCCACGTCCTAGCGAAATGCGAATGGCACCATTTGGAACATGATACCCCATTGCCTCCAACACTTTGCTTTGTTTTACTTTTCCTGAAGAACAGGCAGAGCCGGATGATAAAGAAAACCCTTCTAAATCAAAAGCAATTTGCATCGTTTCAGCTTTTATATTTTTCACGGTAAAGTAAGTTGTATTTGGCAAACGTTGAACTCTTTTGCCAAAAATCTCAACATTTTTACTTATTTTTTGTAGTCCAGCTTCTAATTTATTGCGTAAATATATTAACTGTTTTATTTCCTCCTGTGTGAAGCAATCAGTCATTGCTGCCCCAAAAGCAGCAATAAGGGGCAATGCTTCTGTTCCTCCACGGAGACCTTTTTCTTGTCCTCCCCCAATAATAAGAGGGTGTGGCATGAGAAGATTACCACATGAAACAAAAGCACCGATTCCTTTAGGACCACCAACTTTATGTGCAGACAGTATAAAAAAGTCTCCTCCTAGCTGATGAATATCCACAAAATTTTTATCTACATATTGTGTTAAATCAACTATAAGAGTGCCTCCTAAATCCCGAACAATAGCGGCGATTTCTGTTAACGGTTGAATAACACCCGTTTCACTATTTGCAGCTTGAATAGCAACAAGAGGTAAACCTTTTGTTTTATCGTGAACCGTTAAGAGTGATGTTAATTTATCTTGTTGTATGAGCCCATCTTGATCAACATCAATGACGCTTATCAACTCTTTAGAAAAACGTCCTCCCTCTGCAACAGAGGGATGTTCAGTCGCTCCAAGGTAAAGGTGAGAAAATTTAACTTTTGCTTTCCCCATATTGTAAAAGGGTGTTAACAAAGTCATTGCAGCTTCACTCGCACCAGAGGTAAATACCACGTGATCTGGATCTGTTTTAAGATTTTCAGCGATTTGCCGACGGGCCTTTTGCAACAAAGTTTTAGCGGCACGCCCTTCCTTATGAACCGATGATGGATTACCAAATATCTCTAAAGATTCCAGTAACGCCATCCGTGCCACTTTTTTGAGCGGTGTTGTTGCGTTATGATCAAAATATCGGCGTTTTATAACCATTTTACATCGCAATCATTAATCTTATGAATTGATTGAAAAAATAGCGCATTTTTCTTGAAAAGTGCACTAAAAAAAGAATATCTAATAATTATTTAAGAGATTCTATGGTAAAAGTCGACTAGGGTCAAAGAGAGCCCTTTATTGCATTAAGGAGCATTTTATGCCAGAAATTATTTTTAACGGTCCCGCGGGTCGGCTCGAAGGGCGTTATCAACCTTCACAACAAAAAAATGCACCCATTGCGATCATTTTGCATCCTCATCCCCAATTTGGTGGAACTATGAATCATAAAATTATCTATGACCTCTTTTATATGTTCCAACAACGTGGCTTTACAACTTTACGTTTTAACTTTCGTGGTATTGGTCGTAGTCAGGGTGAATTTGATTATGGAATAGGAGAACTTTCAGATGCTGCTGCTGCTCTCGATTGGGTTCAAACACAACATCCAGACTCTAAAAATTGTTGGGTAGCAGGATACTCATTTGGAGCATGGATTGGTATGCAGCTTTTAATGCGCCGACCAGAAATTGAGGGATTTATCTCAGTTGCCCCTCAGCCTAATGTTTATGACTTTTCATTTCTTGCACCTTGTCCCTCTTCTGGACTTATCATTCATGGCGGTATCGATAAAGTTTCCCCTCCAAAAGATGTTCAAATACTTGTCGATAAATTAAAAACACAAAAAGGTATCATCATCACACAAGAAATATTGGAAGAGGCTAATCACTTTTTCAGTGGATGTCATGAAAAACTTATTGAGCGATGTACCCACTATTTGGATAACCATATCTCCAATGAACTTCTCGCTCCTCCTCCTGAAATACTTTCACTAACTTAGGAAAATACGATAGATTTATAAAAAAAATTAGCAAAAATTGTCTCTGATCATAACAAAGTAATTTTTTTAGTCTGCATTTAAAACTTTTCTAAATTTTATTTCAGGATAGAAATGAGAATAACAGCATACCTTTTTTCTATTACTAAGAAGTCTCTTTTTTAGCGTATAAAGATAATAATACTTGTATTATTATCTTTATACTACCAATATGTCTCTTTCTCTTGTGAGGTGTGCGTCAGTTATGATAGATAACGCATTAATAATTCGTTATATAATCGCTTATTATATACAATAAATGCACTCTTAAATTAGGAAATTAAATCTGTGTTTGCCTTTAAATCTGATTTTTTACACATTATGAGCGAACGTGGTTTTATCCACCAAATTTCAGATGAAAAAGGCTTAGATGATCTTTTTTCAAAAGAAACTGTAAGCGCTTATACTGGATTTGATCCAACAGCATCGAGTTTACATGCTGGAAGTCTTCTTCAGATTATGATGCTTTATTGGTTACAAAAAACGGGTCATCGCCCCATTGCTTTAATGGGCGGAGGGACCGGATTGATTGGTGATCCTTCCTTCAAAGACGAAGCGCGACGTCTTCTGACACAAGATGATATTGCTACAAATATTGATGGTATTAAAAAGGTATTTGCTAACTATTTGACATTCGGTGACCGAGAAACCGATGCTTGTATTGTGAATAATGCTGAATGGTTATGCAATTTAAACTACTTAGAATTTTTGCGTGATGTAGGAAAGCATTTTTCTGTCAACCGTATGTTGTCATTTGATTCTGTCAGACTCAGACTTGAGCGTGAGCACTCTTTGTCATTCTTAGAGTTTAATTATATGATTCTGCAAGCTTATGACTTTGTTGAACTTTATAAACGTTATGGGTTGCGTATGCAAATGGGGGGCTCTGATCAGTGGGGCAACATTATTAACGGAATCGAATTAGGACATCGTTTAGGAACACCGCAATTATATGCGTTAACATCACCATTGCTGACAACCTCTTCCGGTGCCAAAATGGGTAAATCATTGAATGGGGCTGTATGGCTAAATGCGGATAAACTTTCACCTTATCAATTTTGGCAATACTGGCGCAATACAGAAGATGCTGATGTAACACGATTTCTAAAGCTCTATACTCCATTGCCAATGGATGAGATTCTTAAACTTTCTCTATTACAAGGAACTGAAATTAACGAAGCAAAAAAAATTCTTGCAACAGAAATTACAGCAATGTTGCATGGACGTGTTCTTGCTGATGCAGCAGCAGAAACGGCTCGCAAGACGTTTGAAGAAAAAACTCTGGGAGAAAATCTTCCAACTGTTGAAATTAATGCCTCAGAATTAAAAAAAGGTGTTGGATTGCTCACTCTTTTAGTACAAGCAGGACTCGCTAGATCTAATAGTGAGGCACGCCGACACGTTCAAGGTGGAGGTGTCCGTGTAAATGATCAAATAATAAAGGATGAAACACATCTTATTATTGAAGGGGATGTCAGTGCAGAAGGAACCATTAAACTTTCTTTTGGTAAGAAAAAACATGTTGTGATGAAACCAGTATAATCTTTTGCTGTTTTGTTTATGTTGTTCACGTCGAGCTTGTTCTTTCAATTCAATCGTTGTGATAGGGCGAATTTTGTTAGGGAAATAAAAGTCTCTTCAAAACGATAAAATTCTAGAGAGTTGAATAGTTCTTTTCTTCTGTGTACTCTGATATCTTATACCTGTTACACAAAAAAGAAAGATGAAAACAATGACAAGACCAATGAAAGGTGCTCTTGCTCCTGATTTTACTTTGCCGCGCGATGGAGGAGAGACAGTGTGTCTTTCTGACTTTAAAGGAAAGCCTGTTGTTTTATATTTTTATCCCAAAGATGACACCAGTGGTTGCACAAGTGAAGCACTTGATTTCACAAAATTAAAGATGAAATTTGATGAAATCGGTGTTGCTGTTATTGGAATCTCTCCAGATAATGTAAAAAAACATGATAAATTTAAAATAAAACATGAACTTGATGTCATCTTGGTTTCTGATGAAGAAAAAACGACCCTCGAAGCTTATGGTGTTTGGGTTGAGAAAAGCATGTATGGACGCAAATATATGGGAGTTGAACGGAGCACTTTTTTAATTGATGCAAATGGAATAATAGCAGAAGAATGGCGCAAAGTAAGCGTATCTGGGCATGCTGAAAATGTTTTAGCTACTGCAACACTTTTATATCATAATGGTAACTTGTAAATTGAGTGTTTGATTTACCTTCAAAAGCAAAAGTTATTCTCCCTAATTGATTTTAGTTTTTCCACGGATTCGATTTTTACAATATATTGATTTATAAGGATAATGAATTGTTTTACATTTATATTAGTCCCACGAATATCGCAAAATTTTCTGATTTCAGATTCTTCCTATCACTTGCAATATCATAAGCAGAATTAGCGTGTGAGAAAAAATTGAAGAAAGGAACAAGAAAATCCCCCTTTAAACCTTTAAAGTATCAAAGGCTATATAACATCACAGCATCCATAAAACGAACAGCTTAAGAAAAAATCTATATGGCTTGAAGGAAGGATATATAATTAACGAATATCCTCAATTTTTTTGTCTTGTCCATAAATGCGCCGTGCGAGTGCTGCCTCTATAAATGCATCTAAATTACCATTAAGTACGGATTGTGGATCCGTATTTTCAATTCCTGTACGCAAATCTTTGACAAGCTGATAGGGTTGAAGAACATAAGATCTAATTTGATGTCCCCATCCGATTTCTGTTTTAGAAGATTCAGCAGCATTGGTTTCTTCTTCTCTTTTTTTAAGCTCTTCTTCATAAAGCCGTGCACGCAACATCGACCAAGCCGTAGCGCGATTTTTATGTTGAGAACGCTCTGTTTGACATTGAACAACAATACCCGTTTTTATATGTGTGATGCGAACAGCAGAATCTGTTGTGTTAACATGTTGTCCTCCTGCTCCAGATGCACGATATGTATCAATACGCACATCTGCCTCTGAAACATCAACTTCAATATTGTCATCAATAACTGGATAGACCCAAATGCTCGCAAAAGAAGTATGGCGCTTTGCATTCGAATCAAATGGAGAAATCCGCACTAAGCGATGAACGCCTGATTCTGTTTTTAACATTCCATAAGCATTATGCCCTTTTACAAGAATAGTCGCTGACTTTATTCCTGCTTCTTCTCCATCATGAATTTCTAAAATTTCAACCTTCATTTCATGCTGTTCAGCCCATCGCATATACATACGTAAGAGCATAGAAGCCCAATCTTGGCTTTCTGTTCCCCCTGCTCCAGCATGAACTTCTAAATAGGTATCATTCGGATCTGCCTCTCCTGAAAGAAGTACGTCAATTTGCCTTTTATCTATCTCATTTTTAAGATTACGTATTGATCTTTCTGCATCAGCGATAATTTCCACATCACTTTCTTCTTCGCCCATCGCAATAAGCTCAATGCATTCTTCAAGTGTTTTTGTAAATGATAAAAGACCATTGATTGAATCATCGAGACGTTGACGCTCACGCATCATATCCTGTGCTCGTTGTGCATCATCCCATAATGATGGATCTTCCACTTTTTGATTAAGATATTCAAGACGCTTTAGTGATTGATCCCAGTCAAAGATGCCCCCTTAGCAATTGTATTGCTTTCTGGATTTCATCAACTAATGTTTCTATTTCTGCTCGCATAATTTAACACCGTATTTTAAAAAACTCTTTTTGATTGTGTCTCTTAGCATTTTATACAAATTTAATAGCTGCTATCAGAAAATGGTACAATTCTATCACTCTATTTATAGAACCGACATTGTAAAAAAAAGATAAAAACCATGACTCATGGCAAAAGGAGATTTTGTCGATTAATACAGCCCACCTGTCCCACTTTCAAGTGCTTTGTTGACTTGTGGAGAAGTCGTTACTGCAGGAACACCTTCTTGAAAAGAATTTGTACTCCCAATAACTTGATATATATCAGCAGGACCAGTCCCTGGTTTAAATGCTTCTATAATGACATCTTGATCTCCTCTTTCGGCAAGCATTCCTGTTTTCCGATTAATTGGCATTAAAATCATACCTTTTGGCATCTTAAAGGGAACATCTCGCTTCCCTTTAAGAGCATCTGCCATAAAATCACCAAAAATAGGTGCAGCTAATGAACTTCCTGTTCCATTATATCCTAACGAAGCTGGTTGATCATAACCGACAAAAATACCAACGACAATGTCAGGAGTAAATCCCATAAACCAGACATCCTTAGAGTCATTGGTTGTTCCTGTTTTAGCGGCAATATGTCGATTAAGATAACGTAAACGTGCCGCAGTACCACGCTGAACAACCCCTTCCATCATCGAGGTAATTTGATAAGCCGTCATAGGGTCAAGAACTTGATCTCGCTCATCAATCAATGTGGGCTCACTTTGATTATTCCATGAATTCGTATTACAATTTTCGCAAATACGATCATCATGACGATAAATTGTCTTCCCATAACGATCTTGAATTCTGTCTATCAGAGAAGGTTTAATAGAGCGTCCGCCATTGGCAATAACGGAATAAGCTGTAACCATCCGTAATACTGTTGTTTCACCAGCCCCTAAAGCCATGGGAAGATAAGGCTGCAATTTATCTACCACCCCAAAGCGTTCTGCATATTCAGCGACAAGAGGCATTCCCATATCATTGGCAAGCCGTATTGTCATAAGATTACGAGAATGCTCAATACCGTAACGCAACGTTGAAGGTCCTGCAAAGGTACCACCATAATTTTTGGGTTGCCAAACTTCACCATTATATTGACGAACTTCAATGGGGCCATCTAAAACAACGGATGCTGGTGTATATCCGTTATCAAGAGCTGCTGCATAAACAAAAGGCTTAAAAGCAGACCCCGGTTGGCGGTAAGCTTGGGTTGCACGATTGAATTCAGATGCGGCAAAAGAAAATCCTCCCACCATAGCAAGAACGCGCCCTGTATGAGGTTCCATAGCAACAATTGCACCTTCAACCTTTGGAATTTGTTGTAAACGATAAGTGTTGTTTGTATTGGATAGTTTTTCAACAAAAATGACATCCCCAACTTGCAGAACATGAGATAAGCTCTGAACAGTTTTTCGATAACCATTTTCTTTTACAACATGGAGTGCCCATTTTGAATCAGCTTCAGATAAAACAGCAATTTCCCGTTTTTTTGATAATATACCTGAAGCTTCGCGCTGTGGCTGTAAACCAATCTCTACTTTATTGAGATTAGTAGAAAGAACAACAGCTAAACGCCATTCAGGAACATCACTTAGCCCTGTGATATCTGCAAGTTCTGTCCCCCAATCACCTTTCTCATCAATATGCGCATAAGCTCCACGCCATCCTTGCGCATGATCAAATCTAATTAATCCATCGTGCAAAGCACGTCGCGCAATAAGTTGTAAATGCGGATCAAGCGTTGTACGAATGGAAAGCCCACCTTCATAAAGTGTTTTAGCCCCATAGCGATGTATTAAACGACGCCGTACTTCTTCAGTAAAATAATCAGCCGCAAAAACATAGCTATCACTCCCACGGATTGTCGCTCCTAAAGGTTTAGCTTTCGCTTTTTCACCTTGTTCACGCGTTACATATCCATTTGCAATCATCCGGTCTATAACCCAATTACGCCGATCAATAGCACGTTGTGTATTCTTAAATGGATCATAATTTGCTGGTCCTTTTGGAAGAGCAGCCAAATAAGCACATTGTTCTAGCGTCAGGTCATTGACGGATTTATTGAAATAAGTCAAAGAAGCAGCTGCTATACCATAAGTGCCACGACCCAGATAAATTTCATTGAGATAAAGCTCGAGAATATGATCTTTTGAATAAGTTTTCTCAATACGCATTGCTAAAATAGCTTCCTTAAATTTACGTTCTAACGTTGTTTCTGAACTTAAAAGGAAGTTTTTAGCGACTTGTTGCGTTATAGTTGATGCACCCTCTGGACGTCTTCCAGAACCAATATTACGAATATTATTGATCAAAGCTCGAGAAAGTCCTTCAGGATCTAAACCAAAATGATGATAAAAGTTTTTGTCTTCAGCCGAAATGAAAGCATTTATAACAAGCTTTGGTATTGATTGAATCGGTAAATAGAGGCGATGTTTTGTTGCAAACTCTGCCATAAGACGGCCATCAGAAGCATGGACACGGGTCATTACCGGCGGCTCATAAAGTGAAAGAACTTCATAATCAGGGAGTGCATTTGCTTGACCACTGGTCATAACACCCCACGTTATTGCACCATAAAGTCC
Source organism: Bartonella sp. AA56HLJMS (assembly GCF_042197145.1). Taxonomy (NCBI): domain Bacteria; kingdom Pseudomonadati; phylum Pseudomonadota; class Alphaproteobacteria; order Hyphomicrobiales; family Bartonellaceae; genus Bartonella; species Bartonella sp. AA56HLJMS. Next base: position 80,298 of record NZ_JBHIRL010000008.1, read on the forward strand.
AATAGCAATAAAAAAACGAAGAAGATATCTTAAAAAAATCATCATAAAAACGGCTATCGCTTTCTTAAGAATTAATTAAAGAAAAAATACGTTACTTCAAACACACCAAGTGGATATCACCACAAGATTGAGATCAAGAGAATTTGTTTTCTATCTTTTATTTATACCAAGGTACACTAGAAGCCCATATTGATACTCTATTTTCTCATAAATTTAAAGAGGCTGTATCATTTTCTGCCTATAATCAGCAAATTGACGAATAGAATGAGCAATAGAGGCTGCCATTTGTTTTCTCCAATGAGGATCATTTAATAACTTTTCATCCTCTTTATTGGATAAATAACCTATCTCTATCAAGACTGAGGGTATATCTGAAGCTCTTAAAACTTGAAAATTAGCATACCGATGTGGGTTATTAATCAAGTTAATATGATTCTTTGATAAATTTGAAATAACACTATTTGCAAAATTAACCGAAAATGTATGTGTTTCACGTCGTGTAAGATCCATCAAAATATCTGTAACTTCGAGCGTTTCATCTGCAGGCAAACCATCAAGCAAATCAACTTTATTTTCATTTTCAGCTAAAGATTTTGCAATGGCATCAGAGGCTTTATCTGATATGGTATATACTGTAGCACCGCGAAGAGAATGTAGATCAATCGTATCCGCGTGAATAGATATAAAAAGATCCGCATCAAACTCTTGCGCTTTTTTAACTCTTTCACTTAGTCTTAAAAAAATATTGGAATCTCGTGTCAAAGCAACGGTAATATGAGAATCCTTTTGTAATTCGTCTCGCAATGCACGCGCAAAGTCTAAAGTCACATCTTTTTCTAAAATTCCAGTAACACCCCGCGCACCACCATCAATACCACCATGACCAGGATCAAGAACAACACGGAAATTATATGCTGGCATTAACTGTGTTTTTGTATCAAAATTGCTTCTTTGCTGTTTTTTTAATATCTCATCAAATTTTTCTTGTGTACTTTTACGAATATCAATCAGCAACTGCCATAAACCATTATTTAATTTTTTTACGACATTTTTTTCAACCACAAAAGCCGTTTTACTTGTCAAAATAATGCGTGAGGTCTGTATGTCAGAGAAAGCATAACGCACATCTGAAAGCATAACGGATAATGTATTTCGTTTCTTTAAAGGTGTATTTTGCATCGAAAAGTCAATTGTAGGTAAATTGATAACCAAACGTACGGGCCTGTCCAAAATCTGTAAACGAACATTTGGTTTTGAATTAAAAACCGCAATAATACGCGTATGAACACTATCACCAATGGTTCGAAAATTAATAAGTCTCAGAGGATCTGCGGCTTGAACACTAGTTTGGAGTAGCAAAAAAGATAATACAAAGTATGTGACGAGCACAATAACATCCCCATAAGCTGTTTTCAGCTTTTTGGTAAAAAAAACTCTTATCATAAGCAAAATACTCTACATTACCTTTGTAATAATTTATCTTGTTTACATAAAATGATACACCAATTTATTATCTATTTTTCAATAAAAGCTAAATAAACACCTCAAAACGAAATTAAGGGCATAAAGATATTATAATTATACATGATTTACATTGTTACTTGCCAAACGCATGATATCAACATAAAAGAATATTTATGCTTCCTAACTGATAATAGTCATCTAAATTATCTGTAACTCATATTAAGTTGTCTTTAGAGGTTTTTTGTCTATTATGCGTTGAGACTTTTTTATGGATGAAAAATTTCTATGTTGTAACATTAGGATTGCATTACTTAAGATTCGTTGGTTCGGATATCCGAACTGTTTTAAAGATTATTTTACCGGAGACTTTTAAGAAATATGAGTCATAAAAAACAGATGGAAATAATGATGAGAAATGGTGTAAATGCAGTCATGCCTCTGCACGTGGTGTTCCGTCCTGTTTTTCTGGTACCTCCCTTTTATGGCAGACAGCCTTTTATGTTTACGAATAGTTATAGCGTTCGTTTGAATAAAATTGTGCATGTCGCCTTCAGGATATTAACTTATGTCAAACAAAATGCTTATAGATGCCTCCCATCCGGAGGAAACACGTGTTGTTGTTGTTCACGGCAACAAAATTGAAGAACTTGATTTTGAATCAGAACATAGAAAACAGCTCAAGGGGAATATTTATCTCGCACGTATTACGCGTGTAGAACCGTCTCTCCAAGCGGCTTTTGTTGAATATGGTGGAAACCGACATGGTTTTTTAACATTTTCTGAAATTCATCCTGATTATTATCAAATTCCTATTGCTGATCGCCTTGCTCTTCTTGAAGAAGAAGAAAAAGAAGCTGTAGGAGAAAATTCTGTAGATACCTTTACGGAAGAAGCAACTAAAAATAAAAAACGCTCCAGAAGAACAAAAAAAAGTGAAAAAAACAATGTTATAGCAGCCGATATTGAAAATGATATCACATCTGAAGCGATAATAATTGATAATACAGAAGAAGCATTAAATGCCAATATCTCTTATGATGAGATTGAAATGGTCGGTGCTGAGGACATCCGTGAAGAGCTCCCAATTTATCAAAGAAAACAAGGGCGCCAGTATAAAATTCAAGAAGTCATTAAACGACGTCAAATTTTGTTGGTACAAGTTATCAAAGAAGAGCGTGGTAATAAAGGTGCTGCCCTTACAACATATCTATCTCTAGCTGGTCGTTACTCTGTTCTAATGCCCAACACAGCACGTGGTGGTGGTATTTCACGAAAAATTACGAACGTACAAGACCGTAAGCGTCTTAAAGAAATCGTAAAAGAATTAGCCGTTCCAAAAGGTATGGGCGTTATCTTACGAACCGCTGGTGCCAATAGAACAAAAGCTGAAATTAAACGTGATTATGAATATCTTATGCGGTTATGGGATACTATTCGCACTTTGACACTCGAGTCAACGGCACCATACCTTGTCCATGAAGAAAGCAATCTCATCAAGCGTTCTATACGAGATCTTTATAATAAGAACATTAGTGAAATTCTTGTCTCTGGAGACCAAGGATATCGTGAAGCGAAAGACTTTATGCGTATGCTCATGCCAAGTCATGCAAAAGTTGTGCAACCTTACCGTGATCCTACGCCCATTTTTGCAAGAAATAATATTGAAATTCAACTTGATAAAATGTTGCAACCACAGGTTTCTTTAAAATCTGGTGGTTATCTTGTTATTAATCAAACAGAAGCACTTGTTGCTATTGACGTAAATTCTGGCCGCTCTACGAAAGAATTCTCTGTCGAAAAGACAGCCTTACAAACTAACCTTGAAGCTGCTGAAGAAGTAGCGCGTCAATTACGCTTGCGTGACCTTGCTGGTTTAATTGTGATTGATTTTATTGATATGCTTGAAGAACGCAATGTGAAGCTGGTTGAAAAAAAATTAAAAGATTGTTTAAAAAACGATCGTGCTCGTATTCAAGTAGGTCATATTTCACACTTCGGCCTTTTAGAAATGAGTCGTCAACGTATTCGCATATCGGTTTTAGAAAGTACGACACAGCCCTGCCCACATTGTGCAGGAACAGGAAATATACGTTCTGAATCATCAATTGCGTTACATGTCATGCGCTCAATTGAAGAATATCTTCTTCATAATTCGCAACATAATATTATCGTGCGCACCCCCGTAGCAACAGCGCTTTATGTATTAAATCATAAACGCAATATTCTTGTTAATTTAGAAGCTCGCTTTAAACTTAATATTAGTATTGAAGCAGATGATAGTATTGGAACACAACATCTTGTTATTTCTAAAGGCTCAATAGCAGAGAGAATTTCTCAATCTTCATTGGAAGATGACAATAAGCAAGAAATTGAAGATTCTGTTTTCATAAAGAGTGAATCTATTGAAAATCCTTCTCCCATTGAAACAAATCAAAAGCGTCGGCGCAAAAATCGTCACGGTGAAATTACTGATCATTCTCTCTCCAACGTTCATAAAAAAGAAGATACCTTGAATGATGATTCTTATCGTCGAGGACGTCGTCGAGGACGTCGTGGTGGTCGACGCAATCAAGATAATAGTTTTCATCAGATTCGCGTTCCTTATGCAGAACCAGTGGGAGATTTTGCTAAGCAAGCTTTAGCAGAAATTAAAGCAGCGCATCGCAAACGTCGTGTTTCACCTGCTAAATCTTTTGAACTTGAAGAAACAAAAAATAATACACAAACTCTAGATATACAACAACAGAGTGAATCTGAAAAAAATGATACAAGTATTAAACCTAAAAAACGTAAAACACGTTCTTCAAAAGTAGTAGAAAATCAACTTTCTTTAGAGAATGATCAAAATATTGCAGAACAAAAATCTCTTGAAAAAAAACCTACAACCAGTCCGGTGCGTAAAACTAAAACAAAAAAAGCAGACAAAGCTATTCATGAGGTAGAAGATAAAGCTCTTGAAAAGAGTAAAAAATCAACACGTGGAACACGTAAAAAATCATCTTCTAAAGAGACAACGCAAATACAAAAAATATTAGAGCAAGAAACTGTAATCGAGATGGAGAAAGTTATCGAAACCTCTCCTTCCCAAATTGAAGAAACAATTAATCAACCCGTTGTTATTTCATCAACGCCTAATGATTCTTCCAAAACTGAACGTATTGGTTGGTGGAAACGCAGAATTCTTTCGAAAAATTAAGGATTAAAAAAAACCGCCACAGAAAACTGTGGCGGTTCAAATAAACAATTATAGAAAACGTTTTGACCAACTTTTATGGTGTGGTTTTATTACTTTTGTTTCGCTTTTTCTTGCTCAGCCCGCATACGCTCTTCAATTTCTTTTTGCTTTGATTGAATAGCTTGCTGCAGCTTTATTTGTTCTTGTTGGAAATCTTTTTCCTCCATACCAGGACCGGTATAGGCTGCTGTAAACCCATTAAGAGAAAATTCAATAGGATTAGCTGAACCACGGAAATTAACTGTGGTTACAACCATTTTTGTACCACTTTTCATAGCTGCTATAAGCTTATCATCTAAGACATCATTAGCAATACAACTTGGTCCATTACAAATAATATAAGGAATTTTTTTAGAGAACTCGTCACCAATTTTAATGTGAACACCTTCTGGCAAAAAACGACCTGTAGGCACTTGAATACCTATACGTTTCTCATTTTGCTTCCCTTTTATTTCAACAAGATTAAAAGCCGTTAAAGGTTGTCCCGTATTCGATAATACAGTATTCATTGTATTACAAATATCAACATCATGCTGCTTACTGCAAACTTTGTACCAACCTTGTGATAAAGTTTGCGCATTTGCAGAAATACCAGCTATAAGAAAAAGGGCAGCGGCTCCAACTAATACTGAAACAGCAGAATAAACATTTTTATGCGACATGATTAAGTTAATCCTTTCAACGCGCTCTTAAGTAACTTCAAAAAAATATTAAATATAATTCCAACTTAATTTATTAAATTATAATGAAATAACAATTAATTTTACTATTTTTACTTCAATATAAAAAAAAAAGTCAAATTTAGAGAAAAAATACGACGAGCCATTCTAATTTTTATACACTCATATCATTTCCCCTCTTCATCACATTGGTATTTGATGCAATCTATCCATAAAACACCTCTGTGCATTTAAACTAAGATTACACAAACGAATCAATATTGCAATATTAATTAAAATAAACTCTGATACTACTCTAAAAAACTTACTAATTAAAATTTTTACATTTATTACTCTTCATGTTAAGCTTATAGAACCTTTGCAACAGGTGTTGCAATGCATGAAGCTCTAAAATATCAGATAAATTTTACTGTTTTCCTTGTGTGATACACAAAAACAAAATCATCTACGATATTATTGAAACATTTAATGAATTAAAACCACTGATTGTCTAAAATTTCTGCATAATTGTAAGAGAGCTTTTTGCTAATGAACAATTTTCTGCCCTTGTTTACAAAATAATAGTGATACGCTTTTGTAATAAAAATTTTATATTCCATAGCGTTTAACTAAACAGTTTAGTTTAAAAATACGCTACTAAAGAAGTGCTTTTTTCTTAATTAAACAACACATTTTCTTAGAGAGAAAATCTATAACTGCTGAAAATATTTTATTTATAAAAAACTTTCTTAAAATATAATAACATATTAATTTATAATAATAATTTATCTTTTTTCTATTTCTATATTGTATGAAAGATCCTAATAGCGCAAACCTCTCTTATGTTGAATCAATAAAATTTATCCACTTGTACATCACAAGCGGAGTTAGTTTTATAGATAAACTACTGAACAAAGGAAACCCTCCCTATGAATCATCTCACGTGCCTAAAGCCATAATAAATTTATGCTCATATATTAAACATCTATTATTGCACTTCTGTACAAATATCATCTCTCAGTTTTATAACGTGAATAAAAATATAGCTTTTATCAATTTCTTTTAAGTTATTTCTTAAATAAAAGAATCTACTAAAATGATAAATTCTTTTCATCTTTCACAATATCAAAGATATAAATCGTTAATGATTTAAGTTTTAAGAAAAAAATGAATTAAAATATCATTTTTTTTCTCTATATAACACAACTTAGAGCTATAAAATATCTCTCTTATCATATTAATGAAACAAGATTTATGATATGAGATGTATCGTCATTAAAATAATTAAACAGATAAAAATAAAAAACTACAAGCACAAAAAATTATGCATAAAAAGAAAACATAAAAAAGATATATGATTTTATTATTTAATATATATATTAAATCTTATATGATAAGAACAATAGATAATATCTTATGTGCATAAAATTACTTTATTATAAATAATAATTAAAAACAAAAAATTAAAATATATTTTAACTATTATTTAGTATATAATCTTAATTTCTCTGTATTTATATGAGTAAATTTTTAATTAAATAATTCTTCAACATGAAAACGTATACGATCTATAATATTCTTTTTCTTGTTTGGAAGCATTATATTATGTACTTCTTTAATGGTATTACAAAGCTTAGGTGCACTTTTTACAAACCAATTATCTTCTGTAAGACTATTTTTTATATCGTCAAATATTTGTTTTTCATAACTATAAGAGCCATCTGTTAATAATTCTTTAATATCCCTGACTAAACTAGGACTTATTTAATTATTTGCGCCTTTAGCCCAACTAAAATCTTTATCTTTCCAATCAAAATCTTTGCGCAAAATAGCACCTATATCACTTTGCAATATATCCGCTAACGTATTGCAAGCAATAATAAATATGAGATAATTTTTCATTATCTCATCATCACCTCCACTTTTCTCATTCATTCCCCATTCATTAAACGTTTGAGTTTTTTTTAAATAATCTTTTGCTTTAATCAACTTTTCTTCATACTCCCCTACTTCATACTCTCTCGCTATATGTATTCTAGAGATAATTTTTTGTTTTTTTTCAGCTAGATCCTGTAATTTCGAACCAAGATTATAATATTCATCCTTCAGAGTTTTCAGTTTTTTATATAACTTATTCCGTTCCTGTAAACGCTCATAGTATTCTGCTTTAGAAATATTTTTTTCCCAAATATCCAAATGAGATATACTTTCTTCAATAAATTGTATGCTCTCTTTAATATTCTTTCTTTTGTTTTTTAAATGTTGGTATTGTTCATCAGAAGATAACTCAGCATAAGCGTTTTTTACGCCATATATTAAAGTGAGTAACAAAAAAACGATAGTTAGACACTTTTGTAATGAAGAAAGCATGCTATCTTTACCTAAATTCTTTCTAAAAAATTTACAGGAGCTTATTAGCTTATTATATTAAAAGTGCTATTTATTGCAGTTAAACTGTCTAATCTATTTTCTTCATTATATCAATACGTATATAATAAAAACCAAATAAATATATAAAATGTTCTTTATTATAAACTTAAATTTTATTCAGAATGATTTTATAAAAATGAGTAACAGTTCTGAAACAATAAAGAAATTTTTTAAACAGAATGTTATTCTGCCATTTCGACAAGCTGTGTCATAATATTCGCTGCTCCAACAAGCCTTTCATCCGCTGAGGACCAATCACGAATAAGAGCAATACTTTGATCTGGTCGAATTTTTGCCATTGTACCTTGTTTTCCCACCCACTGAACAAGAGCAACACTATTTGCGAAATAGTTATTACGAAACTGTATGACAATCCCCTTTGGTCCAACATCTAATTTTTCTACATGTGCTTTTCGACACAATGTTTTAATATGAAAGACTTTAAGAAGATGTTGAACCTCAAGGGGCAAAGGACCAAAGCGATCAATTAACTCCGCTGCAAATTCATCAATTTGTTCTAAACCATCAAGTTCTGTTAAACGACGATAAAGTCCCATACGTAATGATAAGTCAGGCACGAAACTTTCTGGTATCATCACTGTTGTACCAAGAGAAATTTGAGGTGACCATTGCTTATCTTCATTTAGCTCTCCATCTTTTAATTCAGCAACAGCTTCTTCAAGCATTTTTTGATAGAGTTCAAATCCAACTTCTTTGATATGCCCCGATTGCTCTTCACCTAAAAAATTGCCTGAACCGCGGATATCCATGTCATGGCTTGCCAATTGAAAACCGGCCCCTAAGGTGTCAAGAGATTGTAACACTTTAAGACGGCGATCAGCAGCAGTTGTTAAAACTTTACCAGCAGGAAATGTAAAGAGAGCATAAGCACGTTGTTTTGAACGTCCTACCCTACCACGTAACTGATAAAGGGCAGAAAGGCCAAACATCTCAGCACGATGCACAATTAGGGTATTTGCTGTTGGAATATCAAGACCTGATTCAATAATGGTTGTTGAGAGCAGCACATCATATTGTCCATCATAAAATGCATTCATGATATCATCAAGTTGTCCAGCCGGCATTTGTCCATGAGCCACAACGAATTTCAGTTCTGGCACATGTGTTTTGAGATATTCTTCTACAAAAGCTAAATCAGAAATACGAGGACAAACATAGAAACTTTGTCCACCACGATAATATTCTCGAAGCAGGGTCTCTCGTATAACAAGTGCATCAAAGGGTGAAATAAAAGTACGAACCGCCATTCTATCAATGGGGGGGGTTGTTATCAATGAAAGTTCACGTACACCCGATAAAGCTAACCCTAAAGTGCGTGGTATGGGAGTTGCTGAAAGTGTGAGAACATGAATATCACTTTTAAGCTCTTTTAAACGCTCTTTGTGTTTGACACCAAAATGCTGTTCCTCATCAATGATAAGAAGGCCTAACCGTAAAAAATTAACTGCACCACTTAATAATGCATGGGTTCCAATGACAATATCGATTGTACCATCTGAAACACCTTTTTTTACTCGTGCAAGTTCTTTCGCTTTTACAAGCCTCGAAGCATGTCCAATTTTAACCGGTAATCCTTGAAAACGCGAAATAAATGTTTTGTAATGTTGACGTGAAAGCAAAGTTGTCGGTACAACAACAGCAACCTGATATCCATTTAATGCTGCAACAAAAGCACTTCGAATGGCTACTTCAGTTTTTCCAAAACCAACATCACCGCATATCAAGCGATCCATCGGCTTGCCTGAGGCTAGATCGTCCAAAACAGCATCAATTGCATTCATTTGATCTTCCGTTTCTTCATAGGGAAAGCAAGCAACAAACTCATCAAATGGTCCAATTGGTGGAAGTAAAGCAGGCGCAGCACGAGTCATACGCTCTGCAGCTATACGGATTAATTGCCCTGCCATTTCCAATAAATGTTTTTTTAGCCGAGCTTTACGTGCTTGCCAAGCAACACCTCCTAATTTATCTAAAGTTACCTCTGTTCCTTCTGAGCCATAACGTGAGAGAAGCTCAATATTTTCAACAGGTAAAAAGAGTAAATCACCTCCAGCATATCTAATTTCAAGGCAGTCTCGTAAAATTCCAGTGGTTCTGATGGTTTTAAGACCAACAAATTGGCCAATACCGTGGTCGATATGCACAATAATATCACCAGAATTTAAAGCAGAAATTTCAGAAATAAAATTTGTATTATTCTTACGCCGCTTTGGCGATCTTATAAAACGATCGCCAAGGATATCTTGCTCTGCTATAATAGCCAAATCTTCAGCCACAAAACCATGTTCTATCATGATAACAGCTGCTAATATGCGATCTCGAGGTGTTGCTTTGACTGTTTGCAAAGATTTTGCAACATCTATTTTTTTCAATCCATGCTCATCGAGAACTTGTAACAAACGATTGAGAGATCCTTCACTCCAACACGCTAAAAGCACTTTTTTACCAGCAGCGCGTAAAGATGCGATATGATCAATAACACTTGAAAAAACATTTTTTTCCTGCGCATTACGCTCTTTTACAAAATCATATCCTTGTTTAACATTTGTGTGAATAACAGTTTGTTCCAAACTTTGTGGAACATTAAAAGGAGAAAAATCAATACGCTGTGAAGATTGTTGCGCACCTTCCAAAACACGCTCTGGCGTTAAATAAAAAAGACTAGGATCTATTGGATGATAAGAAGTAGAATTTTTTTCATCACTTTCGCGCTCTTTGCGCGCATTATAATAGTCTTCAATAAGACGATAGCGCTCAATGAAAACTTCTTCTATGAGATGCTCAAAAACTATCGGTAAATTGCCACAATGATCAAAAAAGCTATCAAGGTTTTCATAAAAAAATGGAAGCCAATGTTCCATACCGGCAAAACGCCGACCTTGAGAAATTGCTTCATAAAGCATGTTATTTTTTTGTGATACACCAAATGTACGGGTATAATTGCTTTTAAAACGACTGATACGTTCTGGTGTAAGAGCAACCTCACTCATTGCCTGTAATAAAAGTTCAGTTTTTTGGCCTGTTGTCCTTTGACTTTCTGGATCAAATACGCGGATACTTTCTAGGGTATCTCCAAAAAAATCAAGGCGTAAAGGTTCAACATCCATCGGAGAAAAGATATCAAGTATTCCTCCTCTTACAGCAAACTCACCAATATCACGGACAACCGTAACGCGTTCAAAACCATTGGTTTCTAGAAATTGAATAAGATTTCCCATGTTATTGCGCTGGCCAACACGTGCGTGAATAAGCTGAGCTTCTATCATTTCACGAGGAGGCAACTTTTGCATAATTGCATTTGCTGTTGTTAATATAATTGCAGAATATGGATCTTTCCGTAAATTTGCTATGTGTGCCAATGTTGATAGTCGACGTGCCATAACAGCAATTCCTGGTGATACGCGATCATAAGGCAAACAATCCCATGCAGGAAATTGAAGTACGGGTAAATTGGGTTCAATAAAATTTAAAACTTGTTGTAAATGCGCAATTTTTGTTCCGTCACGGACAACATAGAGGAGCGGTTTACCTTGTGCAATTTCTGAACTTAATTTAGCAAGCGCAAAGGCTTCAAATCCATCAGTAACGCCATCTAAAATCATACGAACAGAATTATTTTTGGGAATAACAATTTTTTTAAATATAGGCATTGGAATCAATAACTTAAGCAAAAACGATAATTAGCAATATCACGAAAAAGTGGACTATCAACTTCAGAGGGGGGCAAAATTTCTCCAGTAATCCATGTGAGTAAATCACGATCATCAAAAGACATAATATACTCAAGCTCAGAGAGCGTTTTATCATTCATCTCAGTGATATGAGCATCAACATAATGCCCAAAAATGAGATCCATTTCACGAATACCGCGATGCCATGCACGAAAAATCAACCGACGACGACGAGCATCTAATTGATTTTTGTCAACGACAAAAACTGTCATAAAAAAATCTCCTTGAATAAAGTAATATAAACTATTCAATTAGTCGTATAAAGTTTTTACCTTGCTTTAAGGAAGTTCTATAATCTTTTGTTCTTTAAGTGTAATTCGACGATGCATTTGCTTAGCTAAAGCGTAATTATGTGTTGCAATAAGAGCAGAAAGACCAGACTGACGAACAAGGATAGATAAAGCTTGAAAGACATAAGCTGAAGTTACTGGATCAAGATTTCCTGTAGGTTCATCAGCCAAAAGAACCGAAGGGCCATTTGCTACTGCACGTGCAATAGCAACACGTTGTTGTTCTCCTCCCGATAACTCTGAGGGACGATGGTTCGCACGATGAGAAATACGCAGATACGTTAATAATTTGCGCGCACGATCTTCTGCTATGGATTTTTTTAATCCTGCTATCATTTGGGGTATCATGACATTTTCTAACGCCGTAAACTCTGGAAGTAAATGATGAAATTGATAAACAAAACCAATATCATTTCGTCTTATAGCTGTTCGCTCACTATCAGAGCGCTTTGCACAAGAAACACCCCGTAACATCACATCACCAGCTGTTGGTTTTTCTAATAATCCAGCAATATGAAGAAGTGTTGATTTTCCAGCACCAGATGGTGCAACAAGTGCGACAAGCTCTCCACGATTAAGAATAAAATTCGCTTTATCTAAAACAATGAGTGGCTTATGACTCTCGAAAAAGTGTCTTTCAATCTCTACAAGCTCTAAAATAGCTGTCATTATTCATACCTCAAAGCTTGTACGGGATCTAGCTTAGCAGCACGCCATGCCGGAATGAGAGCAGCAAGAAACGACAAGAATAAAGCCATCATAGCAACCAAGATGGTCTGTTTCCACTCAATTTGTGCAGGCAATTTTGTTAAAAAATAAAGTTGAGGATTAAAAACGTCGACATTAAATAACCAAGATATAAAATCTTGGATATGATTAATATTCGCGGTCGCGATAACACCTAAAACTAAACCCAATATAGTTCCAATAAAACCAATCATCATTCCTGTAATGATAAATATACGCAAAATCGCACTCTGTTGAGCCCCCATCGTGCGTAAAATGGCAATATCATGACTTTTATCTTTTACAAGCATAATCAGCCCTGAAATAATATTTAAAGCAGCAACAAGAACGATCAGAGAAAGAATGAAAAACATAACATTTCGTTCAATCTGTAAGGCTGAAAAAAAAGCCTGATTGCGTGTACGCCAATCAATTAAATAGACCTGTTGTTCAACTGCTTTTTCTACAACAGGTTTTATTTGATCAACAGCATCAGGATCATTTAGAAATAATTCCAAAGACTGAACCTTATCTCCCAAATTAAAAAACATTTGTGCTTCATGGAGAGGCATAAAGATAAATATTGAATCATATTCAGACATACCAACTTCAAAAATAGCAACGACTTTATAAGCTTTCACACGTGGGGTAACGCCAAAAGGAGTCTCATCACCATCTGGAGTAATAATACGAATATCTCTTCCAACTGTCAGTCCTAATTTTTCTGCTAAGCCACTTCCAATTGCAACACCTTCTTCTTGATCAAACCGAGAAATCGATCCTAATTTAATGTTTTGAGAGACTGTTTTAAGCTTTTCTAGATCTTGTTTGCGCATACCACGAACTAACGCGCCAGAGCCACCTTGAACTTCACCTTGAACAAGCGCTTGACCTTCAATAACAGGTAAAGCAAACTTCACACCATTTGTAGTTTCTAAAGAAGAAATAAGAGTCTTATAATCAGAGAAACCAGAATCAACTGTTTGAATAATAAGATGCCCATTCATACCAAGAATACGATTGAGAAGTTCTGTACGAAAGCCATTCATCACCGCCATAACAACAACCAGAGCAAATACGCCCAACATAATCCCAATAAGAGAAATAATTGAAATAACAGATGCAACGACATGTTTTTTATTGGGAATCATATAACGAAAAGCGATCATCCACTCATAAGATGAAAAGCATTTGTTTTTCAGCCTCTTCATAATATTTCCTATTAAATTATAGAAAGTTGGCTGAGCACATCTTCAACCTTTAGAGATTTTTTTATTCCTGTTTTTCGATCTTTAATTTCAACTTCATTTTGTGCAATACTGTTAGGACCAACAATGATTTGCGTTGGCAAACCAATCAAATCCATTGTTGCAAATTTTGATCCAGGGCGTTCATTTCTATCATCTAATAACGGATCAAAACCAACCTTCTTTAATCCCTGATAGAGAAACTCACATGCCTGTGTGCATTTTTCATCATCGGGCTTCATATTGATAATCCCAAAATCAAACGGTGCCATCGACTTTGGCCAAATAATACCATTTTCATCATGAGAAGCCTCAATAGCGGCCGCAACAAGACGCGAAGGCCCAATACCATAAGATCCCATAGAGACCACATGCTCTTTTCCATCTTGTCCCATAACTTTTGCTCCCATTGGAGCAGAATATTTAGTACCAAAGTGGAAAATATGCCCTACTTCAATACCGCGCGCTGAAAGACGATTATGATCAGAAACTTTAGCCCACTCCTCTTCATTATGCATTTCTTCCGTTGCTGCATAAAAAGATGTCCATTGCTTAACAATATCATCTAAAACAGCTTTATCACTAAAATCGATTGAACTATCAGGAACGGTAAGTTCAAGAAATTGTTTATCACAGAAGATAGCACTCTCTCCTGTTTCAGCCAAAATGATAAATTCATGACTGAGTTCCCCCCCTATTGGACCTGTATCTGCACGCATAGGAATTGCTTTTAAGCCAAGGCGAGAAAAAGTGCGTAAATAAGCAACAAACATACGATTATAAGATGTTTCAGAGCCTTCATAATCAAGATCAAAAGAATAAGCATCTTTCATTAAAAATTCTCGTGCTCGCATCACACCAAAACGTGGACGAATTTCATCACGAAATTTCCATTGAATATGATATAAATTAAGCGGAAGATCTTTATAAGAACGAACATAAGAGCGAAAAATATCTGTTACCATCTCTTCATTGGTTGGACCGTAAAGTAAATCACGCTTTTGACGATCTTTAATGCGGAGCATTTCCAAACCATAATCATCATAACGACCGCTTTCACGCCAAAGATCAGCAGACTGAATTGTAGGCATCAATATTTCTATTGCACCCGCACGTTCTTGCTCTTCACGAATAATTTTACAAACTTTATCAAGCACTTTTTTTCCCAAAGGAAGCCAAGAATAAATCCCTGATGTTTGTTGTCGAATCATTCCAGCGCGCAACATGAAGCGATGAGAAACAATTTCTGCTTCTTTAGGATTCTCTTTTAAAAGTGGAAGGAAATATTGAGAAAGACGCATTGAAATAATTAACTCCTAATCAGATATATCATATCGGAACAATTTATCACACCCTCTATTCATCTATAGCCGCATTCTGAATACTTGCAAATATAACGATCTTATCATTTAAAAATTTATTGTGCTTTATTCTCTATTTTTCTTATTTAGCAATAAAATAAAAATGCTCTTCTCTTTTTTAATAACGTAATAGGAAAGTTTTTTTATTTTGACCGATGTAAAAAAACTGTACAGATAGGTTTTTTTTGCCAAATTTCATGAACAGCCGCTCTCACTGCACGTCGTGTTGCCTCTCGAATAAGTTCATTATTTTTCTGTTTCATGCGTGGGATATTATAAACTGTATTTTCTATGATATCTAAAAGAATATCTTTTAAACTTTCCCCCTTTCCATTACTTTCAGGTAACCCGAATGTTGTTAGACCTATATCCCCTAATAATTCATGCTTACTATTTATATGGAGAGAAATAGTAACATGACCAGCATAACTTAGTTTGCGGCGTTCACGAATCCCTAATTCATCTTCATCTCCAATTAGGCAACCATCTTTATAGATGCGGCCAACAGGAACTTGATCAACAACCTTCACAGGCTCTGGTGCAAGACGTAACATATGGCCATTTCTGATATCCATAACAGTTTTAATACCCGCTTGACGTGCTAAAGTTGCCTGAGCCTTAAGATGCATTGCTTCCCCATGTACAGGGACAAGTATTTGTGGCTTTATCCAATCATACATCTGTAAAAGTTCTGAACGACGGGGATGACCTGAAACATGAACAAGTGCATCTTCATTCGTAATAATTTTAATACCCAAATCAATGAAACGATTTTGTACCTCAATAATCGCTTTTTCGTTTCCTGGAATACTTCGTGATGAATAAATAACGGTATCACCAGCGGAAAGTGCAATATTTTTCATTCCATCACGTGACAGTTTAGCCAAAGCAGCACATGGCTCACCTTGGCTCCCTGTGACAATTAAAACAAGATCTTTTCGCGAGATGTAGCCATAATCATCTTCCGTAACAAATGGTGCTAAATCATTCATATAACCAAGCTCTTGTGCAACCATAATACTTCGCTTAAGGGAACGCCCAATGACAAACACCTTACGTCCAGCAGCTTCAGCTGCAAGAGCAATAGAACGTATCCGACCAATATTAGAAGAAAAAGTTGCTATCGCAACGCGCCCTTCAGCTTTAGAAATAATCTCTGAAAGACTGGCTTGAACTTGCTGTTCTGAAGGAGAGATACCATCCCGACATGCATTTGTGGAATCACAAAGTAATGCTAAAATACCTTTTTTGCCTAAAGCACGAAATCTTTTTTCATCGGTTACAGCCCCGAGTGAAGGGGTATGATCAATTTTCCAATCACCAGTATGAATCACAGTCCCCAAAGAGGTTGTAATTGCTAAAGATACAGATTCTGGTATTGAATGGTTAACGGCTATAGCCTCTACAGCAAAGGAACCTACCTGAAAACAATCACCAGCTTGAAAAATATTGAGTAAAATTTTTTGAGATTCAAAATCTAATTGTTTTTTAGTTTCCAATAATCCTGCCGTAAAAGGCGTACAGTAAATCGGTACTTGTAACTTTGGACATAAATCAAGAACGGCCCCATAATGATCTTCATGTGCATGTGTTAAAACAAGACCCCGTATATTGTGTTTTTCACTTTCTAGAAAACGAATATCAGGCAAAACAAGATCGACACCTGGTAATTCAGAACCAGCAAAACTAACCCCCATATCAACCAGCAGCCATTCACGAAGACTTTGGGGACCAAATCCGTAAGCAGCTAAATTCATCCCTATCTCACCTACACCTCCCAGAGGTAAAAAAACAAATTCATTCTTATTGGCTGCAACCATAAACATCTCCCAAATCATTAAGGTATTTGATGATAAAATAATTTTTCAACAACGGCCTGCATTAGACAGAATCAGCCAAACCAAAATGAACATCCCCAGCTGTTATAATTGCTGTCTGACCGTCTTTTTGCTTTATGATGCAGTTAAAATCACTATCAAGACCATCAAAAATACCCTCAATGACTTTTTCATCATTCACCACTTTGACATATTTCCCAAGATGAGCGGAGTATAAAAGCCATTTTTTTCGGATTATTTCACATCCTTTTGGTTGTTTCCAAAGAAGGTAATTTTTAGAAAAACACTCCGTCAAAACCGTAAATAATTGTTCTGCATCAATATGCAAACCGATATTCTTTAAGCTTGAAGTGGAATAGGGCGCATCTTCATAATTATATTTCACATTTATTCCAATACCAATAACCAAGGCATATTGTTGTGATGACAATTTTAAAATCTCAAGCAAAACTCCAGAGCTTTTTTCTCCTCTGAGCAAAATATCGTTTGGCCATTTTAAGCTCACAATATTGTTTGTCTGCTTTTCCTCTTTTATCAATTGTTTTATTGCCTCTGCCACACTTACTCCAGCAACAAAACCAAGTTGAGCCGCAGTTTGATGAACAATATCATCAATTAATAAAAGACTAGAATAAAGGTTCCCTTTTGGACTAGACCAAGTCCTCCCTCTTCTTGCTCTTCCCTGTGATTGTTCTTGTGCAACAATCCAAAGATTACCTTGATGACCAGTTTGCGCTTTTCGTTGCGCAATGAGATTTGTTGAATCAACACTATCGTACGCTTCAACAGTGTATCCCTGTTTTTGTGCAAAATCTGATAAAGTATAAACCATATTCATTAAAACAATGCTGTTGCTGCTTTTTCTGCTAGCTCAGCGAACCAAACTCCAAAAAGCGCGTAAAATAAAATAAAGAATACAGAAAGACCAAGACAAAATTGAAGCTCTTTCGATAAAGCAACAAAATGCGCTTGTGCATCATCAAACCACATAATTTTAATGACTCGCAAATAGTAAAAAGCCCCAACGACAGACGCTATCATCCCAACGACAGCAAGTGGCGTAAGCCCAGCGTGGACAGCAGCAGAAAAGGTATACCACTTTCCAAAAAAACCAGCCATAGGTGGTATACTGGCTAAAGAGAAAAGCTGTATTGTCATCACAACAGCCATAAACGGATTCGTCTTTGCTAACCCTGAAAGATCATAAATATTTTCAACATTTCCATTCTGAGAGCGCATTCCAAGAATAAAGGCAAATGAACCAAGCGTCATTCCAAGATAAATAGTCATATAAAGGATAACGCTTTTTATCCCAAGCATATCTCCAGCAGATAAACCAACAAGTGCATAACCCATATGACTGATCGACGAATAAGCCATTAAGCGCTTAATATTATTCTGACCGATTGCAGCAAAAGCACCCAGTATCATTGATGCAATCGCCATGAACACCAAAATTTGTTGCCATGCAGGCATCACGTTATCAACACGCCCTAGGGGAATAAAGGTCACCACAATAATACGGATGATTAAAGCCATTGCAGCAACTTTAGGGGCACCAGCAAAAAATGCTGTAATCGGTGTGGGCGCTCCTTCATAAACATCAGGTGTCCACATATGAAACGGAACAGCAGAAATTTTGAAAGCCAAACCAGCTAAAATAAAGACAATTCCAAAAATGACCCCCAATTGTACATTTTTACCTTTTAAAGCAAGAGCAATTTCGTGAAAACCAATTTGACCGGTAAAACCATAAAGTAAAGAAATACCATAAAGAAGCAACCCTGAAGATAATGCTCCTAAAACAAAGTATTTTATACCGGCTTCAGAAGATTTCACATTATTACGATTAATCGCTGCTAAAACATATAAAGCTAAAGATTGCAATTCTAACCCCATATAAAGCGACAGCATATTACCCGCTGAAATCATAAACATCATTCCAAGGGTTGCTAAAAGAACAAGTACTGGAAACTCAAATATATTAAACTTTTGTGCATTGGCAAAACCAACAGACATGATAAGAGAAAAGAGTGCACCAATAAGCATTAAAATTTTCATATAACGACTAAAGGAATCGATAACGAGCGCATTGGTTTGAAATGAACCATTTTTCGGAAAAACTATAAGAATAATAATGGTTGCCACAAGAAGTGCCATGGCTAAACCTGTCACTGTTAAAGAAGCACGTGTATTGGAATAAACACCAATCATAAGTAGCACGACAGCTCCTAATGCGATTAAAAGCTCCGGAAGAATTAAGACTAATTGCGCTATTATTTCAGTTTGCATGTGCATTCTTCCCTTATCTAGTGCAGTTTATTGATGAGGGTTTCTACGGAAAACGCCGTTGCCTTAAGAATAGGCGTTGGATAGATACCAAAGAATATTGTAAGAATAACCATTGGATAAAGGAGGAATTTTTCTCTTAAAGAAAGATCTATTAATACTTTTAAATTTTCTTTATCCAAGGAACCAAAAACCACACGCCGATAAAGATAAAGGGCATAGGCTGCCGATAAGATAACACCTGTTGTTGCTAAAACAACAACCAATTTATTTACTTGAAAAACACCTATTAAGGTTAAAAACTCACCCAAAAATCCTGAGCTTCCAGGCAAACCAACATTTGCCATAGTGAAAATTAAGAAAACAACAGCATATTTAGGCATATTATTCACTAAACCACCAAACGCTGAAATTTCACGTGTATGTAAGCGATCATAGATAACCCCAACACAAAGAAACAATGCTGCTGAAACAATTCCATGGGATAGCATCTGATAAATAGCCCCTTGTATCCCCTGTTCATTCGCAGCAAAAATACCCATTGTCACATACCCCATATGTGCTATTGAAGAATAAGCAATAAGTTTTTTGATGTCACTTTGAACAAGTGCAACCAGTGATGTATAAATAATAGCGATAAGCGATAATGTGAAAACAAAAGGCGCAAAATCTGCTGAAGCGATAGGAAACATAGGTAAAGAAAAACGCAGAAAACCATACCCACCTAATTTGAGTAAGACACCAGCTAAAATAACGGAACCCGCTGTCGGTGCTTCTACGTGAGCATCAGGGAGCCATGTATGAACTGGCCACATTGGCATTTTAACTGCGAAAGAAGCAAAAAATGCAAGCCATAGCCATATTTGCATATGAGCAGGAAACTGATAATTGAGTAAAGTTGGTATATCAAGTGTCCCAGCCTCCCAATACATAACCATAAGAGCAACCAGCATAAGCACTGAACCAAGTAAAGTATATAAGAAAAACTTTATACTTGCATAAACACGACGTGCTCCTCCCCATACACCTATAATGATAAACATTGGAATGAGGCTGCCTTCAAAAAAAACATAGAATAGCATTGCATCAAGAGCACAAAAAACGCCAATAATCGCAACTTCTAGAAGAAGAAACGCAATCATATAAGCCTTTAATCTCTCTTTAACATTCTCCCAACTTGCTAAAATACAGAAAGGCAAAAGAAAAGCCGAGAGAACAACAAAAAGAATAGAAATACCATCAACCCCCATATGATAGCTAATACCACCCCCTAACCAACTGTATTTTTCAACCATTTGAAAATTTTGGTTGCTAGAATCAAATCCTATCCAAATAATTAAAGAAATAATAAAAACAAATAGAGTCGTAAAAAATGCGACATTACGTATATTATGGCGTGCTACTTCACTATCATCTTTGATAAACAAAATCAGAAGCACACCAACAAGCGGCAAAAATGTAACCGTAGAAAGAATAGGCCAATCGGTCATTAGTTTACGCCCCCGATCATCATCCATGTAATGAGCAATGCAACGCCGATAAGCATTGCAAATGCATAGTGGTAAAGATAGCCTGTTTGCATTCGAACAACTCTATTTGTAATATCAACAACACGCGCTGCAATACCATTAGGACCTAGACCATCAATAATCTTACCGTCTCCCACTTTCCAAAGAAAAGAACCAATTCTAAAGGTAGGACGAACAAACAAAAAGTTATATAATTGATCAAAATACCATTTTTGGTAAAGAAAGTTATATGTTCTTGGCATAATACGAACCATTTTCTTAGGAAGAGATGGGATAGAAACATAAAATAAATAAGCTAAGATAAACCCAAGAAGCATCGCTATAAATGGCGACCATTTTACCCAATTAAAGACATGGTGGGCATCATGAAGAATGTGATTATGGCTGCTTGTAAATAATGCTCCCTTCCAAAAAGCATTATACAAATCACCAAAAAAGTAAGGTTGGAAAAAGACACCAGAAAATATTGCTCCAATAGATAAAAGAAAAAGTGGAATCAACATAACTGGAGGCGATTCATGAACATGATGCATCACATCAACTGTTGCCCGTGGTTTACCATGGAATGTCATAAAGATAAGCCGCCATGAATAGAAACTTGTTAAAAAGGCAGCAAAAACAAGAAGATAAAAAGCATATCCTGAAGCAATATTATGAGATGCAAAAGCAGACTCTATAATCGCATCTTTTGAGAAAAAACCTGCAGTCCCGAAAAGTGTTCCTGGAATTCCAACACCGGTCAAGGCAATGGTCCCGACCATCATCATCCAATAGGTGACCTTTATATGTTTGCGTAACCCACCCATTTTTCGCATATCTTGTTCATCAGATACAGCATGAATCACAGAACCTGCACCAAGAAACAATAAGGCTTTAAAAAAAGCATGCGTAAAAAGATGAAAGACAGCAGCGCCATAAGCTCCAACACCTAATGCCACGAACATATAACCAAGTTGAGAGCATGTAGAATAAGCAATAACACGCTTAATATCATTCTGCACCAACCCCACAGTTGCTGCAAAAAACGCTGTTGTTGCACCAACAATAATAATCACGGTCAAAGCAGTTGAAGAAAGTTCAAAAATTGGCGACATACGCGCAACCATAAAAACACCAGCCGTTACCATTGTAGCGGCATGAATAAGCGCTGATACAGGGGTTGGTCCTTCCATTGCATCAGGCAGCCAAGTATGTAAAAGAAATTGTGCGGATTTTCCCATCGCACCAATAAATAATAAAAGACATGTAATGGTAATTGCCGTCTGCCCATCAAATTGCCAATCTAAAAATGTCATATTTTGTATAAAGCTCTTGTCGGCAGCTTTTGCAAAAATAGAGGCAAAATCAACCGATTGGAACAAAACAAAAATACTAAAGATTCCTAAGAGAAAACCAAAGTCTCCAACACGGTTAACTACAAAAGCTTTCATTGCGGCCTTATTAGCAGAATCGCGCTGAAACCAAAAACCAATGAGTAAATAAGAAGCAAGTCCGACACCTTCCCATCCAAAAAACATCTGAATCAAATTATTGGATGTGACCAACATAAGCATCATAAATGTAAACAAAGAAAGATAAGAAAAAAAACGAGACCTTGAAGGGTCATGGTGCATATAACCAATTGAATAAATATGCACCAATGCCGAAACACTGTTTACAACAATAAGCATGACAGCTGTTAATGTATCAACATGTAAAGCCCAATTAAAGCTTAAGTCACCAACAGTCATCCAATGTAATACCAATACATCAATCGCTGGAATATGACCAAGTGCAATACTGAAAAATGCTATCCACGATAATATGGCAACAACAACCATAAAGCTACATGTTATCAATTCACTCGCACGATCTCCTATCGTTTTTCCACCTAGTGCAGCAATTAAAAAACCCAAAAGCGGAAGAAAGACAATCGTATAATACATCACTGGTTAGCCTTTCATTACATTAACATCTTCAACCGCAATGGAACCACGATTACGGAAAAAAACGACCAGAATTGCTAAACCAATGGCAGCTTCAGCAGCTGCTACGGTTAAGACAAATAAAGCGAATACCTGACCAACGAGATCATGAAGAAATGCTGAAAATGCAACAAAATTGAGATTAACTGAAAGCAATATAAGCTCAATGGACATCAAGATAATAATCACATTTTTTCTGTTGAGAAAAATTCCAGCAATACCAATTGTAAACATCAAAGCAGAAACAGTGAGATAATGTGTAATATCAATATACATCTACATAGCCCCCCTTACATACCTTTGCCTGATTCAACTTGTTTGATTTCAATGGCACTTTCTACCGTTCTAGAAACTTGCTCCGCAATAGATTGCCGCTTTACTCCTAATTTATGACGAAGTGTTAGAACAATAGCTCCAATCATTGCAACCAATAAAATCATTCCAGCAATTTGAAAATAGAAAACATAATCCGTATAGAGAATATCACCTAATGCTTGTGTATTTGTTCGCTGCGCTAAATCTGGCATTGGTTGCGTAACATGCGTTCTCAAGACTGGAGAAAAATAGCTACTCATAAAAACAACAATCAATTCTACAGCGATAATAATGCCAATAAGAGCCCCAATCGGAGCATACCGAAGAGTTCCACTCTTTAACTCAGCAAAATCAACATCAAGCATCATAACGACAAATAAAAATAAAACAGCGACAGCTCCAACATAAACAACAAGCAGAATAAGCCCCAAAAACTCTGCTCCTGCAAGTAAAAACAAAGCTGCTGCATTAAAAAATGCGAGGATTAAAAACAAAACAGAATGCACTGGATTGCGTGCTGTAATAACAATAACTGCACTTGTTAGCATAATAAAAGCAAACAAATAGAAAAATGCCGCCGCTAGATCTGTTAGCATAGGCTTCTCCTTAATTATTCAAACAATTGGTATAAACTTCATACCAGATTACAATTTATCGGAAAAATATCCGACACCTCATTTAACGATACACTTAACGATAAGGCGCATCCATCAATATATTTCGAGCAATTTCTCGCTCCCAGCGATCTCCATTCAATAAAAGCTTTTCTTTATCATAATAAAGTTCTTCACGTGTTTCCGTCGCAAACTCAAAATTTGGACCTTCGACAATAGCTTCAACCGGACAGGCTTCTTGACAAAAACCACAGTAAATACATTTAACCATGTCTATATCATAACGGACAGTTCTACGTGTACCATCATTGCGCCGTGGCCCAGCTTCAATTGTAATCGCTTGAGCAGGACAAATCGCTTCACATAATTTACAAGCAATACACCGTTCTTCACCATTTGGATAGCGACGCAATGCATGCTCACCGCGAAAACGCTGAGATACAAAACCTTTTTCATAAGGATAATTAATCGTGGGTTTTGGTGAAAAAAATTGACGCATAGCTAAGAAAAAAGCACTCACAAATTCCAATAGAAGAAGTGACTTTGCCGCCTGAATAAAACCTGACATCGTAAAATCTCCTCTTAAACGAAATCCGTAAACTTTAAAAAAGCAGCAGTTATCACAACCATTGTTAGTGAGAGAGGAAGAAAAACCTTCCAACCAAGCCGCATGAGCTGATCATAGCGATAACGTGGAACAAATGCTTTGACCATAGCAAACCAAAAAAATACAAAACAAACTTTTAAAACAAACCAAATGATACCAGGAACCCAATTAAGCCACCAAACATCTAAGGGAGGCAGCCAACCGCCTAAAAATAGAATGGTTGTTAATGCGCACATTAAAACAATCGCAACATATTCACCTAGAAAGAAGAGCATGTAAGGCGTTGAAGAATATTCTACCATATGACCAGCAACAAGTTCAGATTCTGCTTCCACCAAATCGAATGGAGGACGGTTTGTCTCTGCAAGCGCAGAAATAAAAAATATAATAAACATTGGAAAAAGGACCAACCAATTCCAATCGAGAAAACTGTTAAAAGGAAGACCAAGAGTTGTACCAAGCCCGTGCGTTTGTTTAAAAACAATTGTTGTGAGATCTAACGAACCACTTATTAAAATGACAGTCACAAGCACAAAACCAATGGAAACTTCATAAGAAACCATTTGTGCCGCCGAACGAAGAGCTCCTAAGAAAGGATATTTTGAATTTGATGCCCATCCCCCCATAATAACACCATAAACTTCAAGAGATGAAATGGCTAAAATATAAAGCAAGCCAACATTAATCTTTGCAACCTCCCAGCCCTCATTGACAGGAATAACAGCCCAAGTTGATAAAGCAAGTGTCGCTGAAACAAAAGGAGCCAAAAGAAAAACCCCCTTATTTGCACCTGCTGGGATAATAGGTTCTTTCACAACAAATTTAATTAAATCTGCAAAAGACTGTAACAAACCCCATGGTCCAACAACGTTTGGTCCACGACGCAATTGTACCGCTGCCCAAATTTTTCTATCGGCATAAAGAAGATAAGCAACTAAGACCAAAAGAACGACCAAAAGAAGAAGTGTTTTTCCGATTATAATGAGTAATGGCAACAGCCAAGTCATAAAGAAATCATACATCATTATTCCTTTTCCTTTGCCCTTACTTTACTGTTTGTGTAGCACGTTTTTTTTGCAAGAGATGAACATTCAGCCATAACAGCAGAAGCACGTGCTATCGGATTTGTTAAATAAAAATCTTTAACCATAGAAGTAAATGCTTGACTCTCGAGAGAAACCATTTTTGAACCAAGCGCCTTAAGACCACTTATATCAGAAGGCACTATATCATCAACAGCACCAAGGTGTGGATAATCATTAAACAAGCATTGCCTTAATTGAGAAAGAGAATCAAAAGGGAGCTTTTGTCCTAAAATATCCGATAAAGCACGCAAAATAGCCCAATCTTCTTTTGCTTCACCTGGAGCAAAACCAGCCCGATTTGTCATTTGAACACGTCCTTCTGTATTCACATAAAGCCCTGATTTTTCAGTGTAAGCAGATGCAGGCAAAATAACGTCAGCAGCATGTGCACCATTATCACCATGGCTCCCAATATAAACTGTAAAAGCTTTTGTATTGGCTAA
Organism: Bartonella sp. AA56HLJMS; assembly: GCF_042197145.1. Taxonomy (NCBI): domain Bacteria; kingdom Pseudomonadati; phylum Pseudomonadota; class Alphaproteobacteria; order Hyphomicrobiales; family Bartonellaceae; genus Bartonella; species Bartonella sp. AA56HLJMS. Next base: position 106,146 of record NZ_JBHIRL010000008.1, read on the forward strand.
TTCTACTTCATCAGCACCAAGCAAAAATAGAACTTCACAGGTTTTAAGTATATTTGCAACCCCAAGCTTAGAAGTAAAGCCTATGTCCAACCCTCCAACAATCGATGCTGCATTATGAAGAACCCCAAACCCATTCCATGTCTCACTAAGAGCACCTATATTATCAGCTAATTTAGCAAGACTTTTTAAAACAGATAAACCTTCACTTCCTGAAACCGCTCCCTCTCCGATAAGAATAAGGGGCCTCTTCGCTTCTTTTAAGACATTAAAAAAAACATCCTCTCCACGAATAAGTGTCGTTAATGTATCACTCCCAGATCCAAGGTAAGAATAAGGATAACGTAAATCGACTTTCTCTCCAATTAATGCAATAGGAAAATTGCCCATCCGTTGGCGCTTTAAAATACGCGCATTTAAAACAGCTGCTTCATGACGTGGATTAGATCCCACAATAAGCAGTGCATCAGCCTGTTCAATACCTACAATTGTAGGATTAAAAATATAACTCGAGCGCCCAAACTCTGGCGATAAAGCCCCTCCTCTTTGACGACAATCAAAAAGCGTTGATCCCAAAGAACTCAATAATGCTTTAAGGGCATACATTTCTTCAACAGAAGCAAGATCCCCCGCAATGGCTCCAATTTTTTCTGGAAAAATTTTAGAGATTACCATTTTAATTTTTGCAAAAGCTTCTGTCCAACTGACAGGTTGAAGCTTTCCATCTTTGCGTACATATGGCTTATCAAGCCGCTGAGTCCGTAATCCATCCCAAATAAAACGCGTTTTATCAGAGATCCATTCCTCATTTACATCTTCATTCGTACGCGGCATAATCCGCATAACTTCACGGCCGCGGCTATCAATACGGATAGCACTACCAAGCGCATCCATCACATCAATCGATTCCGTTTTTACCAATTCCCACGGACGGGCATGAAACGCATAAGGTTTTGAAGTTAAAGCTCCCACTGGACAAAGATCAATAACATTTCCCTGTAACTCAGATGTCATAGCTTTTTCAAGATACGTCGTAATTTCAGCATCTTCACCACGACCGATCAAACCAAGTTCAGAAATACCTGCAACTTCCGTTGTAAAACGAACACACCGTGTACAATGAATACACCGTGTCATAACAGTTTTGACGAGAGGTCCAATATATTTATCTTCTACAGCACGTTTATTTTCTGTATAACGAGAACAATCTCGTCCATAAAGCATTGCTTGATCTTGAAGATCACACTCTCCCCCTTGATCACACACTGGACAATCCAAAGGATGATTAATGAGAAGAAATTCCATAACACCTTCACGTGCTTTTTTTACCATCGGTGTATTGGTAAAAATCTCAGGTGCCTCACCGTTAGGCCCCAATCGTAAATCACGAACCCCCATAGCACAAGAAGCCTGAGGTTTTGATGGACCACCCTTAACCTCAACTAAACACATACGACAATTTCCAGCAATTGACAAAGATTCATGAAAACAAAAACGTGGAATTTCTACCCCAGCCGCCTCAGCAGCCTGAAGCAAAGTGTAATAATCAGGAACTTCAATCTCTTTGCCATCAACTTTGATATTTATCATCACCCATCCAACCTGCGGATAACCCACTTAAAATTTGCATTCGGTTGCTCTTAAAACAAAATCCTTTATTAAACCGCTTCTAAAGCAATATTTTTGCTTTGGACTACATTTCGCGTGTATTCATCAATTCTACGCTCGATTTCCGGACGAAAATTACGTATCAACCCCTGTACAGGCCATGCGGCAGCATCACCAAGCGCACAAATAGTGTGTCCTTCAACCTGTTTAGACACTTCAAACAAAAGATCAATCTCGCGTTTTTGCGCTCTTCCCTCAACCATACGCCCTAAAAGACGCATCATCCATCCCGTCCCCTCACGACACGGTGTACACTGACCACAACTCTCGTGCTTGAAAAAAGCAGCTATACGCCAAATTGCCTTGATAATATCGGTTGATTTATCCATAACAATCATTCCCCCTGTGCCAAAAGAAGACCCGACATTTCGCATCCCATCAAAATCCATGATCGCATCGATCATATCCTCACCACGAACGACTGGACAAGAAGCCCCCCCTGGAATAACTGCTAAAAGATTATTCCATCCACCACGAACACCACCCGTATGTTTTTCAATTAATTCACGGAATGAAACACCAAGAGCGTCTTCAAATGTACAAGGTGCATTAACATGCCCTGAAACCATAAATAATTTCGTTCCAACATTATTTGCTCGTCCGATTGATGAAAACCACGAAGCACCCCGCCGCAAAATCGTTGGAACAACGGCAATAGACTCTACATTATTTACTGTTGTTGGACAGCCATAAATCCCCATATTGGCAGGAAATGGTGGTTTAAGCCGAGGTTGTCCCTTTTTCCCCTCAAGACTTTCAAGAAGAGCTGTTTCTTCACCACAAATATAAGCACCCGCTCCATGATGAATAACAATATCACAAGCATGCCCATATTTCGTTTTTTTGCCAAGTAAACCCGCATCATAGCATTCATCAACGGCAGCTTGAAGCGCTTCACGTTCACGAATATATTCACCACGAATATAAATAAAAGCAACATTGGCTCCCATAGCAAAAGTAGCGATTGCACATCCTTCAATCAAAGTGTGGGGGTCATGACGTAAAATATCACGGTCTTTACAAGTTCCAGGTTCAGATTCATCGGCATTGACAACCAAATAATGAGGACGCCCATCATTCTGCTTTGGCATAAAGGACCACTTCACTCCAGTAGGAAAACCAGCACCACCACGACCGCGTAAACCCGATGCCTTCACTTCATCAATGATCCAATCACGGCCTTTGTCAATCATTTCTTTCAGACCATTCCAATGCCCACGCAACATCGCAGCCTTTAATGATTTGTCTTTTAAACCATAAATATTGGTGAAGATACGATCTTTATCAGCTAGCATGCCCCACCTTTTTTTTCTATTACCCATAGCATTTTCTGCTTTTCCTCAAATGCAATTTTTAAATATCTTTTCAAGATTTCTTACTTTTCGTTAAATGTTGCCATCATGGGTAGAATAATAAAATATTTTCTCAAGAAAAATACTTAATTATGTTCCCCATTCTTTCCTTATCCTTTTTTGGTGAAGACTTGAGAGATCTTTTTTTCTTTCTCATCATCAATAAGAGAAGTTAAACCACTAATCGGTTCCGACGATTTACGACTATTTTGCGGACCAACCGTTATCTCAGAACCCTTACCTGCTTCAAATGCATCAATAATTTCTTCAAGGCGTTCAGCTGTAAGATCTTCATAAGTATCTTTAAAAATCATAACCATCGGAGCATTCACACAAGCACCAAGACACTCCACCTCTTCCCATGATAAGGTTCCATCCTGATTGGTCGCAAAAGGTTCATGATGAATTTTTTTCTGACAAACTTTAATCAATTCATCAGAACCACGTAACATACAAGGCGTTGTACCACAAACTTGAATATGCGCTTTTGTTCCAACAGGCTTAAGCTGAAACTGAGTATAAAAAGTAGCAACTTCTAAGACACGGATATAAGCCATGGAAAGAATCTGAGCAATATGCTCAATCGCAGCACGTGTCACCCAACCATCTTGCTCTTGAGCACGCATTAATAATGGAATTACAGCAGACTGCTGACGCCCTGCAGGATATTTTTTTATGGTATTTTTTACCCATATCTGATTTTCTTTTGTAAAAGAAAACTCAGCAGGCTGATAAACATCATCTGCAAGACGGCGTACGGACATTAGCGATCAACCTCCCCAAAAACAATATCAATCGAACCCAAAATAGCTGTAGCATCTGCTAACATATGACCTCTGGTTAAAAAATCCATAGCTTGGAGATGAGCAAACCCAGGAGCACGCAACTTGACACGATAAGGCTTATTGGTTCCATCAGAAACAAGATAAACACCAAACTCACCCTTCGGAGCTTCCACAGCAACATATACTTCTCCAGGAGGTGTATGAAAACCTTCCGTATAGAGTTTAAAGTGATGAATCAGTGCTTCCATCGAGCTTTTCATTTCACTCCGCGTCGGTGGTACAATTTTGCGATCCAAGCTCGAAACCGGTCCATTTTTTTCAGTACTCAGTAAACGCTCCACACATTGGCGCATAATTTTCGCTGATTGACGCATTTCTTCCATACGAATAAGATAGCGATCATAACAATCGCTATTTTTACCTATAGGAATATCGAATTCCATTTCATCGTAACATTCATAAGGCTGACTTTTACGCAAATCCCATGGAACACCAGCGCCACGAATCATAACCCCAGAAAAACCGCGTGCCCAAGCTTCATCAATACTTACAACGCCAATATCCACATTACGCTGCTTAAAAATCCGATTTGGGGTCACAAGCGCATCAAGTTTTCCGAGAGAAATAAGAAATGGATCAATAAAATCACCAATATCCTCAACTAAAGATTCTGGTAAATCTTGATGCACGCCACCAGGACGAAAATAATTTGCATGAAGACGAGCACCACAGGCACGCTCATAAAAAATCATCAATCTTTCACGTTGCTCAAATCCCCAAAGCGGTGGTGTTAAAGCACCAACATCCATTGCCTGTGTCGTTACATTAAGCAAATGATTAAGAATACGCCCAATTTCAGAAAACAAAACACGTATTAATTGCCCTCTTTTAGGAACTTTTATATCTAATAACTTTTCAATAGCAAGAACAAAAGCATGTTCCTGATTCATAGGAGCGACATAATCCAAACGATCTAGATAAGGACCAGCTTGAAGATAAGTCTTTGTTTCCATTAATTTTTCAGTACCGCGATGCAACAACCCAATATGTGGATCTACACGCTCAACAACTTCACCGTCCAGCTCCAGAACCATGCGCAAAACCCCATGCGCGGCAGGATGCTGCGGACCAAAATTGATATTAAAGTTTCGAACATTGACCTCAGCCACAATCAACCCCTTGCTTTTTAAAAAACTTCATATCAAATATCAAAAAATCTATCACGCTAAAAAATATTTAATTATTTAAGAAATACAGTACTCTAATATAATGCCTTATCAAAACCAATATTATTTTTTTTCATCTGCTTTCCCATCACATGGCAAAGTATACTGTCCTCCTTCCCAAGGAGAAAGAAAATCAAAATTACGCATCTCTTGGCGCAAAACAACAGGCTCATAAATCACCCTCTTTGCTTCATTATCATAACGGCATTCAACAAATCCTGTCACAGGAAAGTCTTTGCGTAAAGGATATCCTTCAAACCCATAATCTGTTAAAATCCGTCTCAAATCTGGGTGTCCTGAAAATAAAACCCCATACATATCATACGTTTCACGTTCATACCACTCTGCGCCAGGATAAACCGTACAAGCTGAAGCAACAGGAGTATTTTCATCCGTACGAACTTTTACACGTAAGCGTAAATTCTCACGAGGAGATAACAATTGGTAAGAAACATCAAAGCGCTTATCGCGAAAAGGATAATCCACACCACTAATGTCTGTAAGATTAATAAATTGACAGCGAGGATCATCACGAACAAACATTAAGACATCGATAATTGCATCAAGACGTGCCACAATGGTCAATTCACCAAAAGCAAGAACAGTCTCTTCAAGCTTATTTTTTAATTTGTTTTCCAAATAAGCAGCAAGCTCAACCAATGTTTCATCCACCATGACAAGAAAACTCTCTATCGCTCTATGGATCCGGTACGACGGATTTTTTTCTGTAGCAACAATATGCCGTATAATAATGCCTCTGCTGTAGGTGGACACCCTGGGACATATATATCGACAGGCACGATACGATCACATCCCCGCACTACTGAATAGGAATAATGATAATATCCCCCACCGTTTGCACATGATCCCATAGAAATGACATAACGTGGCTCTGGCATCTGATCGTACACTTTTCTTAAAGCAGGAGCCATCTTATTTGTTAGAGTACCTGCCACCACCATCACATCTGACTGGCGGGGTGAAGCTCGTGGTGCATATCCAAAACGCTCATTATCATAATGAGGCATTGAGCATTGCATCATTTCGATAGCACAACAAGCCAAACCAAAACTCATCCACATTAAAGAACCGGTACGTGCCCAAGTAATCAAAGCATCTGCCGAGGTAACTAAAAACCCCTTATCTGATAATTCAGCATTGATATCACGAAAAAACTTATCGTCAGATCCTATCAGCCCACCAGTATTTGGATCAATAATTCCTTTTGGTTTTGGAGCCTCAATCGTTGAATTATTAGATCTTAATTCCATTCAAGGGCTCCTTTTTTCCATTCATATATAAATCCAATAGTCAAAATCGCTAAAAACACAATCATCGACCAAAAGCCAAACATACCTATTGATTCGAATGAAACAGCCCAAGGAAAAAGAAATGCAACTTCAAGATCAAAAATAATAAATAAAATTGACACCAAATAGAAACGAATATCAAACTTCATGCGTGCATCACTAAATGAATTAAACCCACATTCATAAGCCGATAATTTTTCAGGATCAGGGGAACGATATGCTACAATGTAAGGTGTAATCAACAAAACTCCAGCAATAACCGCTGACACAATAATGAAAATCAAGACTGGCAAATAAGAGCTCAATAAATAAGCCATAACCCTCTTCCATCGTAACGAAATGCCTGAGTTTAACACAATGATTCAATATTGCGAGACCAAACAGACAAATTTAACAATCGCTCTATTAACTCTATTCATACTGCTTCAAAGGCATACAGAGCGATACTTTTCTTATCGGCATAGGTAACGCAGAGCAAAGAAAGACGCAAGCCCTATTCTTATAAACCATATAAAAAGAAAGAAAAAACATATTTATTCCCAATCAAACACTCCACCACATCACTCATAGCATATGGATATTTTAAAAAGGAAATTTCATAAGGAATCAAAAAATGGCGCGAGTGACGGGGCTCGAACCCGCGACCTCCGGCGTGACAGGCCAGCACTCTAACCAACTGAGCTACACCCGCGCATTTTTTCGAACCAATTTAATTTGGTACAAGCGGTCGTGTAAGGGGTTCATGCGTTTATGTCAAGAAGGATTATGCATTTTTAAAAAAAATTATCAAATACCATCTTTATTCTTGCGTTTAGAAAAATTTTTCCTTAAAGAGTCTCCATTCAATTGCTGATCATTGCATTGGGCGATTAGCTCAGCTGGTAGAGCGCCTCGTTTACACCGAGGATGTCGGGAGTTCGAGTCTCTCATCGCCCACCATATAGCTTTATATTCCTATTAAGTTTTTGATTCTTCATATATTTTTAAAAGATAAGGGATGCCTAAATAAAGTTAGGGGAATATGGTTTTTACTCTTTCCTTTACAAAGCGCATTCTTTTTGCCAGCTTTCTCTAACAATTTTTTAATAGTTCTAAATCTTCTTGTGAAATAATGTTTATCAGTCTAGCAAACATACCAACAGCTTCACATCTAAATGTATCAGAAGACTTTATAGTGAAACTTTTACAATAAGAATCCGATTCTCTTTTCAAAATTTCTGCTACCTCTTGATCTAAACCATAAAGCTCTATGATCTTTTCCTCCAGTCCTACAGGAACAGATTTTTTGCTAATCTCGACAGAAGATAAAAATCCTACAGATATATCTAATTTCTTAGCCATATCTAAGAAGTGTTCGGAGTGATCAATGCGAAGTTTCCGTAAAATTTTACCAAAGGGTGTAAGTATTTAAATAAAACGCGTAAGGGTATAAGCTTTACGGCATAAACTGAGAAAATTATCCACCAATAATATGTTTCACGCAATCAGCAATGTGATTTACCTTCTTTGCATTAGCAGCAACTCCATTAAATTTTTTTATAATCCAATCAGCTCCTGTTCCAAGATGTGTAATCCATGTTTTTTGAACAATAGGCTCAACAGCCCTCACAGTTTCTTCAGTAGATGTAGTTAATTCCAGAAATCTTTCACAAACAATTCGAGGCGCTTCAAAATCATTTGCTTCATTACGTACGGTAAACAAATTATCCAAATTATCGTCGTTAATAAGATAAGGGGAATGCGTCGAATAAATTACTTTATTGCCTTTTATGCTCGATAACGTTTGTAAGGAGCTTAATATTTTTCTCTGTGGATGAATACGTAAATTATTTGCTGGCTCATCCAATAAAAAAACTATTCCATTTTTGCTTCTATGCCTGCGAACTTCTGTAAGAACTTTAAAACAAAAAAACCAACGAAACCCTTTACTTCTCTCATGTAAATAAAAAAAGAGGTTATTTGCTTTAATTTGTAAACAATAATCTACAAAACCACTGACAGTATCGTGATCACTATTAGATTTTTCTATTATACAATAATCAAAAAGGCTCTTCCCTTCAGTAATATCCACCCAACCTTCCTTCACTACTGACTTCAAATAACCATTGATCAATCCTATACGCTGCTTAACAGCATCGTTGTCATCACAATCGACAATATCTTCCTGAAAACTAATACCAAGATTTTTTTCTTATTTTGTACTCGATTGGATGAGCCATAAACATACCGACATACTTGGCTCGCATCTCCAAGACAAGTATGGGCACTTATGGGATTCATGATCACTTTCCACCAGTTACTGCCAGCAGGTATTGTCTCATAAGTATAGCCATTACCGCCAATAATTCTGCTTACAAAGTCATATCTATTCCCATCAAAGCCAATAATAATTTGTTTGCCGTCACTCACATACCCTAACAGACCGGATGCAACTAAAACATTAAAGGCTGGTCCATAGAGATTGATAGTCGTGTTTTCGTTGGCTATACCGTGAACACCTTCTTGTATGACAGATACAAGATATTGATTTATAATGATAATCTAGCTCTGTTCATATTGAATTAGACGCCCGAATAACGTAGGATTCTCTCATTTCAAATCTGTTTATCTTGAATCAATCAAAACCACTTACTTGCACGTCACAAGCG